>JASEGW010000120.1 GCA_030017825.1 bacterium
GAAGGAAACAGAAAGACAAAGAAGGAAGAGAAGATAGAACAGATTTTATCTCAAAGAGAGTATGTTCCTGTATGAGGCAAAATATAACATTTTTCGTAGTAATTAAATATAACATTTGACTTAGTAACAACACTATTTTTTTAATTCCCTTTTTGTTTTTTTTCTAAGAAGTAATAATTAGGGAGGTAATAATTAGGAAGAAATAGTTTAATGGTATTTTGCAATAAGCTGATGTTTTCTCACAGAAAGCCATAAAGGTTGTTTCTATACTATATTTATTCTAAAATGTAGGTAACCGTTCAGGCTGTTTTGGCCAAAACAGCCTGAACGGTTACAAATAAAGATATATATTCTTATATCGAACTCAGGTTATTTAAGCTAAAATATTTTCTATTAAAGAATGCCGATAAATCACTTGCAAAAGATAAGTTTCATGTTTATACTTAAAATTATACTATTTTAACCTAGAAATGCATTTAAAAAATAATGGAACATGTAAAATTTAAAAGTTATGAAATTGATAAGTAAACTTTTAACTTTAAACTTTATAATTTTTGCGGTTTAATTACAGAATTTAGGTTTAAGTGGTGACGGTATTTCTTAGGTTAAGCATTTTACCAATAATTAAGGAGACTAATTATGAAGGAATGTAATGTTTCTGCAAATAAGAGCAAATGCACATGCACTTATGAGCCTTGTTCTCGAAAGGGAAAATGTTGTGAATGTATAAACTATCATCGGAAAAATCAAGAATTACCTGGATGCTTTTTTCCTCCAAATATGGAAAAAACTTATGATCGATCAATAAGTCGGTTTATAAGTTGTTATAAATAATTTGAGTAAAAAACTATTCATGTGGAAAGTTGTAAGCATAGAAGGGAAAATGGAAAATATTACCCACTGGACAATTATTCAAATTTGAACTAAATTATCCAAGATCTTCTTTAAGTGTCCAACTAAATTTTGGTTAGCTTCTTTTATATTCTTGTAATAATTTTCTAAACATTCTTTTTGAAAATTTTCTTTTGAATGCAAGAGCCAACTTGTGGCCTTAATTGTATCTTGGAGCAAAGAAGTTGTTTTAAGATTATCTATTTGACTATTTAGTTCTCGTAATTTATCTTCTTTAATTCCTTCTTCTAATACTTGCAATCCTCTTAAACATAAATCTTCTAATAAAGATCCTTCCTTAGTTAAAAGTTTAATATCAGAAATCATCTCTTTTTTATTAAAAAGAGGAAGGCAATTTTTAGCTTCATTTAGTCTTTCTCTTATATTTATCTCTTTATTAGTATATTTTTCTAAAGCTTCTTTCAAAGAGGTAATAATTACTCCTTCTGTTAAAATACCTCCTTCTGTAGCATTAATGCATGTAACTCTACTTTGCGCAATCTCTTGTTTAAGCCATTCGCAATAAGAGGCTAAATTGTTATTAGTATAAACAGTATTTCCATAAATATCTTTATAAGGTATTAGGTCTCTTGATAGTATAAAATCTCGTTGCTGCATCTCCAAAGTATTGAACTTATTTAGGTTGTTTATCCAATCTTCTTGATAAGATGTTCCTTGGGCATAAACACCTTCACTATAGAAACAAAAATCTTGACCCACAAATATAATAGGATCTGCTCCTATTTTCTTGGCCAAATCAAAAGCTACAGTAGCAACGCTTCCCCCTCCTCTTAAAATACTAATTTTATTGTATCCTAATAAAGGAAAAGATATATAATTATAAAGCCAAGACATAATAGAATGTTCATCACAAGTAATAAATTTAATACTATTAAATGACTTAAATATTTGGTGACAAACACTAGCGTCAGCTACTAAGGTTAAATCTTGAGTAGAAATATTTTGAAAATGACGGAGATTGGCTTCTTGGGCATCAACAGATACTACTATATCTGGTTTAATATTTTCTTGCAAAAGTGGCTTTAAAGCTGTATCTACACTAATTAATAAAGCTTTTCCCGTAACTTTGTTTAAATATTTTATATTTTTATTTAAAGAAGGTCCGGCAGAAACAATAATTGCAGGTAAATTCTGAAATTTATTAAATAAACTATCTACGGGAGGGTTATTAATAATCTCAAAAAAATTCTGCAGGATATTTTCCTGCCAAATTTTTCCATAAGAGATAAAAGCTGATAGATTGCTTATATTCATATTAACGATTTTTTTAATGGTATTAGTTGCTTCTTCATAATAATTGGGATATAAAGCTATACTTGGATTGTGTCCAATGATCTGGATTTTTTTTAAATTATCTAAGGAGATAAATCTACTTAAGTTATTGAAGAGTAAAGAGGTATTTTTTTCGGCAATAATTAATTCTAAATTTGAAAAAGAAAATAGATCAGAAAAGTCTTGGGAAATTAGAGCAAGCTTGAATACTTCTATATCTGGTTCAATTATTATAAGAGAATGTATCTGTTCTTGCTTTAAAATCTCTTTTATATGGTATCCTAAGGCAAACCCCAGTATAAATATTGTATTTTTTTCTAACAAATTAAATTGAGAGATAAATCGCTCAGCTTCTTTTTGGGGATCGTATTTGCTATGTAAAGGAACAATTCTTCCTTGCTTATCTGTTAAATTTATTATAGGCAAACCATTTTTGCTTTTTTCTAAAGAATATCTTAGCTTAACTTGAGATAATTTATCTTGAAGAACCGCAGATAGATATTTGAGGTTTTTTTGATAATAGTTCATAAATAATTAACCTGAGTTCGATTTAAATATAGTTGATTTATTTGCATCTTGACTTTTATTATCCCAGAAATTATAATATATCAGTTTTTTATTAAAATCAATTGCAAATTCTTTAACTAATTATGTCCATAATTCTCTTAGATCCACCTAATTTATTACCTCATAATAAGCTTCAAGAAATATCTAATGCTCCCCTTTCGGCTTGCCTTATGACAGGATACATTTCCTCTGTTCTTAAGGAATATGGGTTTTTTGTTGAAATTATAAATGCCAACTCAAATAATTTATCCATAGAAGAAACAATAGATCTTATTCAGGATAAATCACCTCTTCTTTTAGGAGTTCATTTAATTTATCAGTGGGAAGAAACTTTAAAAGTTCTTAAAATGCTTGAAAGCATAAAATTTAACTTTTCTCCGCATATTAATCTATATGGTTTTTATCCAACATTTGCTTATAAAGAATTATTGAACAATAATATTTATATAGATTCCATTACTATTGGTGAACCAGAGTTTACTTTTTTAGAATTAGCTGATTCTTTATTGAATGGTAATGGTTATAAAAATATATTTAACATTAAAGGACTTTCTTTTGTAAAATGCCAGGAAGTTATAAAGAATCAAGATAGAGATCTTATTAAGGATTTAGACAGCTTGCCTTTTCCAGATCGCTTAGACTTTCCAGGTGATTCTTTAAACTATATTTTAGGAAGTAGAGGATGTTATAATCAATGCAGCTTTTGTTATGTTAATCCCTTTTATGGAAAGAAAAAACTCTGGAGAGGAAGAAACGTTGAAAGTATTGTCAAAGAGATTAGCAGTTTAGCTAAAAATGGAAATAGACGTTTTTATTTTGCTGATGCTAATTTTTTTGGTAAAGATATCAAAGATAAAGAAAAAAGAGGAGAAACATTGGCTTTTTTGCTAAAGAAGTTGGATAAAGGTATCCAATTTGGGTTAGAGTGTCGGGCTGATGATGTAAGTAAAGAGACATTTAAAAAACTTAAAGATGTAGGGCTAACCCAAGTATTTCTTGGAGTAGAGAATAGTTGTCAAGACACTTTAAGGAGATTTAACAAGAGTATTAAGAGTGATAAAAATAAGGAAGCTATTAGGATAATACAAAGCTTAAATATAGAACTATTTTTAGGTTTTATTATGTTTGACCAAGAAACTACCATAGATAGCTTGCAAGATAATTTTTACTTTCTTAAAGAGTTAAATCTCTTAAGAACTCCTTCGGTAACAGCTCATCTCTTATGCCATCATCAAAATGTATTACAAGGAACGCCTGATTACCAGAAATTACTCTCTAATAATAGCATAAGTTTTCCGAGTTATTCTAAGTATGAAGGGTTATATAGTTTCATTGATTCTAGGGTAAGCTTTGTTTATTCCTTAGTAGAAAAATTTTGCTACAAGATATTAAATTACTTAGAAGGAAAAGATTTAGAATGTTCTTTGAATTACAAAATAGAAGATAGTTATGAGGAGATTAATAATTTGTTAATCTTAAGTTTCGAAGAAACACTTTTTTATTTTAAAGATTATAAAAATTGTGAACAGGAAAAAGCTTATTATTTTCAAGAGAAAATACTATCTCAATTTTCTTTCTTATAGAACAAAGTAATTTTATATGTGTTTTAAAAGCTATTCAATTAGCACTAAACC
Organism: bacterium; assembly: GCA_030017825.1. Classification (GTDB taxonomy): domain Bacteria; phylum UBA9089; class JAHJRX01; order JAHJRX01; family JAHJRX01; genus JASEGW01. The sequence continues at coordinate 4,386 of JASEGW010000120.1, forward strand.
AAAATAATTAACTTTTCTTTGATTTTCGCTTACTGTTTCAATAAAAAAACCATTATTTCTTACGCTAGCATAGACATCAATACCACAAGCTTCCATAGAAGGGCGAGCCAAATAAGGATGAACGCAAGGTTTATTAACATCACATTCCTCACATAACTCACAAGGGCCTGCCCCCATGGCAAAAGCTTTGTAGAATCCTGCTTTAAAAGCTTCTTCTTCAATGTTTCTAACTACATTTTGGATAACCTTACATTCTTTACTATGTATTAACAGGGCTTTATCATAGCCTAAAAGCATACTTTTAGTTTGCTCTGGATGAGGAGAATAAGGAGGACAAGTTAAGCATTTTGAATACTTAGGGCAACCATATTGGCATTTAAGCCTTACCCACTCAGCAGTGATTATGGTTTTTGGGGAAATAATTAGGGTATCTTCAGCTTTAAATTCTAAAGCTTTAGAGATTAGACTGTTAAACATTATTTAATCTGAGTTCGCTTTAAATATAAGTTTAAGGATTGATATTTTTGAGCATTAATTGAAATTAGGAAAATATTTAATTTTTAAAGAAAAAGA
>JASEGW010000121.1 GCA_030017825.1 bacterium
GGGCACCCACGAAGTGGCGGGGCACCCACGAAGTGGCGGGGCACCCACGAAGTGGCGGGGCACCCACGAAGTGGGTCGTTGTTTCGGATCTCGTACTTCGAATTTTACCTTTTTATTCTAACATATGTCCTAATTTTTCCCTCTTTGCCTTTAAATATTCTTTGTTAAACTCATTAGGATTAATCACAATAGGAATTCTTTCTATTATCGTCAAGCCATAACCTTCTAAACCTATTATTTTTCTTGGGTTGTTAGTTAAAAGACAGATAGTAGTTAATCCTAAATCTACTAATATTTGAGCGCCAGTTCCATATTCCCGTAAATCAGCCTTAAAACCCAATTCTTCGTTAGCTTCTACTGTATCTAACCCTTGTTCTTGTAAAGAATATGCTTTTAATTTATTGATCAATCCAATTCCTCTGCCTTCCTGACACATATAAAGCAGAACACCTTCCCCCTTTTTTTCAATTATTTCCAAAGCATGCGCCAACTGCTCCCCACAATCACAACGTTTAGATCCAAATACATCCCCAGTAAGACATTGAGAATGCACTCTTACTATCACATTCTTACATCCTTTAATCTCACCCTTTATAAAAGCAATATGCTGATAATGGTCAATTAAAGATTCATAAGCCACCACTTTAAATTTACCATGTATAGTTTCTATACTTGTTTCAACCAGTCTTTTTACCAATTTTTCTTTTTTTCTACGATAGGTAATCAAGTCTTTAATAGTAATAAGTTTCAAATTATGCTCTTTAGAAAATTCCACTAATTCCGGAAGTCGAGACATAGTGCCATCTTCATGCATTATTTCGCATATTACTCCTGCCGGATAAAGACCAGCCAATTTTGCTAAGTCTACTGAGGCTTCAGTGTGGCCTGATCTTATCAAAACACCACCTTCCTTAGCTCTTAAAGGAAATATATGGCCAGGTCTTCTTAAATCTTGGGGCTTTGTCTTAGGATTTAAGATGGCCTTAATAGTCGTAGCTCTATCATGAGCAGAAATCCCTGTAGTAATGCCATGTTTAGCATCTACTGATACTGTAAAAGCTGTTTCATGTAAATCTGTATTATCAGAAACCATGGGGTGAATTTTTAATTCATCTAATCTTTGACCAATAATCGGAATACAGATTAAACCTCTTCCATATTTTGACATAAAATTAATAATAAAAGGAGTTATTTTTTGAGCAGCACAAATTAAATCTCCCTCGTTCTCTCTATCTTCATCATCTACCACAACTACCATCTTACCTTTTTTGATATCCTCGATTGCTTCTTCTATAGTACTAAATTTAAATTTTTTCAAATCACTATCTCCTGGCACAACACACCTTATTTTTTCCTTCAGACTTAGCCCTATATAAAGCTTTATCTGCATTCCTCACTAATTGATCTTCAGACTCTCCATTAGCAGGATACTCTGATACACCCAAACTTATAGTAATCTTTAGATGACCACCTTTTTCAATATAAGAGAAATTATGCTTCTCGACATTTGATCGAATACGCTCAGCTACCACCATAGCTCCTCTTATATTTTCTTCAGGTAATATAATTGTAAATTCTTCTCCTCCATAGCGAGCTAATATGTTTACCTCTCTAGTAGTATCTTTCATAATCTTGGCTAAGGTTTTTAGCACTACATCACCTTGCTTGTGTCCATAGTTATCATTTATGAGTTTAAAATCATCTATATCCATAATAATTAAAGAAAATACTCTTTTATATCTTTGCGACCTTAGAATTTCACTATCTAATTTTGAACTAAAATAGCGATAATTATAAAGACCAGTAAGTTCATCGGTAATTGATAGAAGTTCTATCTTTTCATACAAAATAGCATTTTCCACAGCCACATTAGCATGCATAGCTACTATCTCCATCAATCTTATTTCTTCTTTAGTAAAAGCATCTATTTTTTTATGACCAACGCATAACAACCCTTTTAAATTCCCCGTAAAACTTATGCCTACACCATAATAAGAGGTTAGGTTGACCTTAATATTCTTAGTGATTAACTCTTTTTGCTCATCTTTTACTAAAATTAAATCTTCTCTATTGTAAGCTAATTCTATGTCCTTAAACCTCTTGCTAATTCCCTCAATAGTTTCTTTTTCTAATCTTGTTAGATAACTGTAACTAATAGGTGAATTTATACTAATTATAAATTGAGATTGATTCTTTTCATTAACAATAAACATCCCTATTGTCAAGCAATCAATTATTTCATTCAACACTTCAAATATGGCATTAGCACATTCTTTTAAACTTAAAGAAGAGCTAGCCGCTTTGCTTACTTCGCTAATAATGGTTAAATCATATAAACTCTTGTCCAAAAGCTCATTAGCCTTAGAAATAATTCTTTTATTGGTTTTTAATTTCTTGGTTAAAATAGCCAATTCCTCTGCTTCTTTCTTTTTATCTTCATATAAACAAATTTTTTCAATAACTATAGAAGCATGGCTTACGAATAAGGTTAATATTTCTAAATCTAATTCATTAAAAGAGTCCCGATCGACTTTATTGTTAACATTTAATACCCCAATTACTTCATCTTTTGCCTTTAGAGGAATACTTAATAAGGATTTTGTATAATACTTTTCGGCTCCTTTTCTAAAAAATTCATGATCTTTTTCTATATCTTTAATCAATAACGAAATGCCTTGTTTAGCCACCCAACCTGATATTTCTTTTCCTAATTCTATTTTTGTGCTCTTAGCTATATCCTCACTTATTCCCTTAGAAGCTTTTATTTTCAAAACTTCTTCTTCCTTGTCAATCAACATTATGGAACCAATCTCTACATTCAATACTTTGCAGACACCATCAATTATAATTTTTAAACACCCATCTAAATCTAAAGCAGCATTCATATCTCTTATTACATCTACCATTACATTGGCTTTTAAAACATCTAAAACATATCCCTCTTCTTTTGATTTCATTCCAACTTTCCCTGTTTTTATTCTTTTAATATTTCACCAATCTTATTTAATAATTCTTCTGGATCAAATGGTTTAGTGATGTATTCATCAGCACCAGTCTTTAAACCCCAAAATTTTTGAGATTTTTCACTTTTTGCTGTAAGCATTATAATGGGAATATTTTTATAACTTTCATCGTTTCGAAGTAATCTGCATACTTGATATCCATCCATATCTGGCATCATAATATCCAAAACAATTAAATCTATCTTTTCTTGATATATATATTCTAATGCTTCTACACCATCACAAGCAGTAACCACTTCATACTCCTTTTCTCTTAACACACAACCCAATGTTTCTCTAATTACTTCTTCATCATCTACCACTAACAATCTCTTTTTATTTCTCATATATTTTTCTAACTCCAATCTTCTTTATCTATGGGTAATAATACACTAAATGTTGTTCCTTGGCCAACTTCACTATTTACTAATATTCTGCCTCCATGTTTATTGATAATATTTTTGGAAATAACAAGGCCCAAACCAATCCCTTTTGCCTTAACAGTAAAAAAAGGTTGAAATAACTTTTCTATAATTCTTTTAGAAATCCCACATCCATTGTCCTTAATATCTAACCTGACAACCTTTTTTCCATCTTTTTCTTCTAAACTAGAACCCACAACCACCTCTCCTTTTCCTGAAATTGACTGAACAGCATTTATTAACAAATTCTCAATAACTTGAATTATTTGATCCTTATCTGCTTTAATTAAAGGTATATCTGCTTTTAGTTCTTTTTTTATTTCTACTTTTTTAAACAAACGTTTATTTATTTCAGTTTTTAATATTTTCTCAATAACCTCATTAATATTTATCTCGCTTATAGTTAGATCGCTAAGCCGAGAAAAAGAGAGAATATTAGAAACAATTCTTTGAGCGCTGTTTAAGGAATTTTCTATATCTTCAATATGTTTTATTAAATCAGGATTACTCTTGGCAATCTTACTCTTCAAATAATAAGTAACTAATTTAATAGCTCCTAAAGGATTTCTAAGTTCATGACTAACGCTGCTGGCAAGTTGTCCTAATGCAGCCATCTTTTCAGATTGAACAATTCGCTCATGAGCTTCCTGTAAATCTCGTGTTCTCTCTTCTACTTTTTTCTCTAAATTTTTCCTATGATCTTCTATTACTTTTCTAGACTTTCGTAAGTCCACTACCATTTGATTAAAATTTTCAGCTAGTAGCTCTATCTCATCTCTTGTTTTTACTTTTATTTCTCTATTTAGATCACCTTTTCCTACAAGACTAACCTCCTCTGCCATTTTAGTAATAGGATTTACAATAAAGTTTGACAGAATAATCACTCCTATTAATCCTACACCTAAAACAATTAAAAATATAAAAACAACATTATTGGAAAATTCATCAATTTTTTGATTAGCTTCCTGATTAGAATAGATAATCTTTATCATTGCTAACTCTTTTTCCTTGGTAGCAATATTTATATTGACTTGACTATAATCTACCCCCCTTCTTAAAGTAATATTTTTATCATAGTAAATATTTTTAATAGGATCGTTTACCCAAGCAACTTCTTTCTTTCCTGTTTTATACATTTTTATTAAAGGATAATTATTAATACTTGAATAAATATATATAGTTGTTATTCCTTTTCTTTTAAGAGTTTCCCTTGATACAGATTTTAAGCTATTTAAATCTTCTTTTAAAATATAAGGTCTGCATGTATTAATTAAACTATTCCCTAGCTCAACATATCTTAACTCCAACTGCTCCAATAACATATTCTTTCCAGAAAATAAAATATATAGATATAGCAAACCCCCAGTAATCATCAAGAGGATTGCTATATAAATACTAATTTTATATCTTATGCTAAATTTAATTTTCTCCATAATATAGCACCTATTAATCATAATTTGACATAGAGCAAATTGATTTAACTATGAA
>JASEGW010000122.1 GCA_030017825.1 bacterium
CTTTTTTGTATCTATTGCTGTTATTTCGCAGTAAGTCTATTGTTTTGGAAAGAGAATTAGACTTGCTTTAGTATTTTGTGACTTTTTGTCCAGCAAGATAGGAAAAGACAAGTTACCTCAAAAGGTTAAATGGGGAATATCATGGAAATTAGGTGAAATAGTATTTATGAGTATTTCTTCGGATTACATTTCTCATAGAAAATTAAAACATCACACAGGAATAGAAATAAACATTCTCAAGAGCCTTGCCTTAAGAACAGGCTACAGCACAGATAACAAAGAAATTAATTATGGCTTAGGTGTAAAGGTACAGAAGCTTCAACTTGATTGGGGCTATGGGCTTAATAAAGACTTAGGAGATACCCAGAGAATCTCTTTTACTTTAAGGTTTTAAGGCACAAAAGAAGTTTTAGCCACAGATTGACATGGCTAAATAAGAAGTCAGAGGTCAAAAAATAAAAGACAGAAGTTAGGAGATGTAGGATAATACAAAATCTAACATCTAATTTCTGTCTTTTGTTTTCGATAGATATCTTTGTTCCATAAAATAATTTAATATGATGATTGTTCGTATAGGTGCAAGGTGATAAAAGACCCCATTAAGCCTTTTGATATAACCAGAGGGCTTAAAACAAATTATATAGGTAAAAATATTCATTATCTAAAGAGAACAAGCTCCACCAATGAGGAAGCTAAAAAACTAGCTAAGTTACATGAAGCAGAAGGCACTTTGATAATAGCTGAAGTTCAAAACAAAGGAAAAGGTAGATTTAATCGCCACTGGTTTTCTCCTCAAGGGGGCATATGGGCATCACTAATATTAAGACCTACCATTTCCTCCAAACAAATACCTCTTATTACCTTAATAGTGGGAATAGCCATATGTGAAGCTGTGAGAGAAATTACCAAAAAGGAAGCAACTTTAAAATGGCCTAATGATTGCTTAATAAAAGGAAAAAAGTTTTCTGGAATTTTATTAGAATCTCAAAAAATAAAAAATGTACTAGAATATTTGGTGGTAGGATTTGGAGTTAATGTTAATATTAACAAAGAGTTATTTCCCAAAGATTTAGAGAACATAGCAACTTCCTTAAATGAGGAGTTAGGTAAAAAAATATCTAGAATAGATTTAATAAAACTTATTTTAGAAAATATAGAGCATCTTTACGAAATAATAAAGAAAGGTGGCATTGAAGAAATAAAGAGAAGGTGGAAGTATTTTAGCGATACTATAGGGAGGGAAGTTTCTGTAATGACTCCAAAAGAAATAATAAAAGGAAGAGCTTTAGATATAAATGATGAAGGTGCTTTGATTATATCTCAAAATCATAATAAGATTATTACTGTATATTCTGGAGATTTAGAATATTTGTAATAATACGAATATAAAACTCAACCAAGCGGCAATATTAATATAACATATACCAGCCAGAAATTTCAGGGATTGCCATTGACAAAAAGGAAACATTTATGATATTATTCATAAAACTACCTGAGTTCGACATAAGAATATGTTTCTTTATTTTAAGTTTAAGTATTAATATTTCTTCGCTAAATTGAAATCTTAACGGAAAATATTTAAGAGTAAAACTGGTAAAAAGGGAGAAGATAGTATGGATGTTGAAAGAAGAATATCTTACTTTACTATGGAGATAGGGATAAGTCAAGATATTCCTACGTATAGTGGAGGTTTGGGGATATTAGCAGGAGATACTGTAAAATCTTTTGCGGATTTGAAGGTGCCTGTGGTTTGTGTAACTTTATTGCATCGAAAAGGTTACTTTTCTCAGAAGATAACTAAAGATGGAGACCAGGAGGAATCCTCTGTAAAATGGAAGCCTATTGACCACCTACGACTTTTGCCAGGAAAAGTGAAGGTGGAAATAGAAAAGAGGAAAGTGATAGTGCAAGCCTGGGAATATAAGGTAGTTGGTACAAGTGGTTTTGAAGTACCGGTATTATTTTTAGATACAGATATTAAGGGAAATAGCGAATACGATAAAAATCTTACACAAGCTCTCTATGGAGGCGATAATAGATATAGGCTTTCTCAAGAGGTGATTCTAGGAATAGGTGGAGTGCGCATTCTTGATGTCTTAGGTTATAGAAGTATAAAAAAATATCATATGAATGAAGGACATGCTAGTTTATTAATTTTAGAACTATTAAGGATGCATAAAAAAAGTATTGAAGAAACATGGGATGAAAAATTAGTATGGGATGTGGATGAAGTTAGAGAGCTTTGCGTATTTACTACCCATACTCCCGTGCCTGCTGGACATGATAAATTTTCTTATGATTTAGTGTGGGAGGTATTGGGTGAATTTATTCACTTTGATGTTTTAAAAGGCTTGGCAGGATATGATGCTTTAAATATGACTTTATTGGCTTTAAACTGCAGTAGCTATGTAAATGGAGTAGCTAAAAGGCATGGGGAGGTGTCCAAACAGATGTTTCCGGGTTATCCAGTTGGTTCTATTACTAATGGCGTACATTCTTATACCTGGACATCTCAGGAATACCGCAACCTTTACGATAAACATATTCCTGGTTGGACAAAGGATCCTTTTACTTTAAGACATGCAGCCAGTATTCCTAAACCAGAAATATGGAATGCTCATATAGAGGCAAAGAAAAGACTTGTTGATTATGTAAATGAAAAGACAGGCGTAGGAATGGATTATGAAACATTTACCATAGGATTTGCCAGAAGGGCTACAGCTTATAAAAGAGCAGAGTTATTGTTTAGTAATCCTCAAGAATTAAAAAAAATATCTAAAAATTCAGGTAAATTTCAAGTTATCTATGGCGGCAAAGCTCACCCTAAAGATCAAAAGGGAAAAGATTTAATAAAAAGAATTCATCAATGCATAGAAGAGTTAAAAAATGAGATAAAGATAGTTTATTTAGAAAATTATGAAATAGAATTAGGTAAATTAATCACCGCAGGAGTAGATATCTGGCTAAATACCCCCCAAAGACCCATGGAAGCTTCAGGAACTTCTGGAATGAAAGCTTCTCATAATGGCATACCAAATTTTAGTATTTTAGACGGTTGGTGGGTAGAAGGTCACATTGAAGGTATTACCGGATGGTCAATTGGAGAAAAAAATGCTTCTGATAAAACATCTGATAAAGAAGATGTAAAAGAACTTTATGGCAAGCTAAAGAATGTAATTATTCCTATGTATTATCAAAAAAAATGGCAGTGGGTAGATGTTATGCAGTGTAGCATTGCCTTTAACGCTTCTTTCTTTAATACTCACCGTATGGTTCAGCAGTATGTATTTAATGCTTATTTTGAATAGAATAGAAGCAAGGTAACTATTCAGCAATGTCCAATGTAACAACATATTTCCTTAAACCTAAGTTTATGCTGAATAGTTACGATTAAAACACATAAAGACTTATGTTCAGATACCTGAAAAAACATAAAGGTACTATAGATATAGAAAGTAAAGCTTCTAAAGGGATAGTTTTTAGCATAAGATTACCAATTAAAAGGAGTTAAGTTGATGGATAAGCAAAAGGGAGAGAAAGAAGAAATTCGCATTTTATATGTTGATGACGAAGAAGATGCGCGAGAGGTATTTTCAGATATATTAAAGTATAAAGGATATGAAGTTGATACAGCTAAAGATGGATATGAGGCCATAGAAAAAGTGAAGAAAAAAAGTTATAGTGTGATTCTCACAGATATAAAGATGCCGGGATTGAGTGGAATTGATATGTTTAAAGAAATCAAGAAAATTAACCTTGATTTACCGATTCTTATGATAACAGGTTACCCAAGAATGGAGACAGCAGTAGAATTGATGAAATTAGGAGCATTTGCTTATATTTCCAAACCAATAGAACTGGATAAATTGTATCGGGAAATTGAAGTTGCCATAGAAAAAGAAAAATTAATTATTAAAAATAAAGAATTATTTCATAATTTACAAAAGGCTAATAAAGAGCTAGAAGTTGCTAATCAAAAAGTTGTTGAATATAATAAAAATCTTGAGAAAATGGTAGAAGAAAAGACTAAAGAGCTAAAAGAATCTCAAAAAAGACTTATTCAAGCTGAGAAATCAGATGCTATGAGTGAAATGGCTACTGCAGTGGCTCATGAACTCAGAAACTCTTTATGCAGTATTGAAGCAGTGATTTATTGTTTAGATAAGAAACTAAAAGAAGACAGGCCAGATTTACTAGGATATCTTAATGATGTCAAAGAAGAGACAGGGTATATCAATAGAATTATTGAAAACATCATAAGTTTTACTCAGCCATCTAAACCAATATTTTTACCTGAAGCAATAAATAATGTTATAGAAGAATCGTTGGCTCATGTAAAACAACTACTTAAAAATGCAAAAGTGATAGAGAAATTAGAAGAAAATTTGCCAAAGATACTTATAAATAAAGATCAAATTAAACAAGTCTTTACAAATCTAATAATAAATGCTCATCAGTCAATGGAAGAGGAAGAAGAACTTATAATTAGTACAAAGAAAATAAACAACGAAATAGAGGTTAAATTTCAAGATAATGGATGTGGAATTTCCAAGGAGAATTTTAAAAATATATTTTTACCTTTCTTTACTACTAAAGCTAAAGGCCTGGGCTTAGGGTTAAACGTTGCTAATTCTATTATAAAAGAACACAAAGGAAAAATTTTAGTAGAATCAGAAGTTGAAAAGGGAACGGTATTTATAGTTAAGCTACCAATAAAAAGGGAGTAACTATTCAGCAATGCTCAATATAACAACATATTTGGTTCTTTCTTAAATTAGTTGATATTGCTTATATATTAGACTTACTGCGAAATAAATCAGTTATTTTACAAAAATGCTATAATTCC
>JASEGW010000123.1 GCA_030017825.1 bacterium
TGATATTACAGGAATCCAGCCTTGTCGGAGAAGTATGGTTGGGGTGGAAGATCGGCTTCTGAATAGTTACGAAAGTTTAGGAGAAAATCTCACAATAGCATCAAGAAAGGGGACGGTCAATTTTAGGTTATCAAACGCTTGTTCAGTTTGAAAGAGAGCAACTATTGCCTACTAAAATATAACTTGACAAATGAAGTGCTGTCCATTAAAATTTGTTGAAAATTATTTTAAGTGATAAAATTACAAAAATCATATAAGTAAAGCTAAACACTTGAGTAAATCTATAACTTTGCAATACAAAATTTGCTACAGGCGATAAGTTTACATGAATGCTTTTGCTTAATGTTATAAAGTATAGATAAATCTAATTGAAATAAGGAGAAAGTTATGGTTGGTTGTAATTGCGAAACAAAGCTAAAAGGAATATTAGATGAATATAGAGGTAAATCTGGAAGCCTTATTCCTGTGCTCCAAAAGACTCAAGATTTATATGGTTATATTCCTAAAGAAGCTATGGAAGAAATTGCTCAGGGGTTAGGTATGCTTACCAGCGAAGTTTATGGAGTGGTCACCTTTTATACGCAGTTTAGGCTAACTCCGGTGGGCAAGAATATAATTAAAGCATGTCATGGCACTGCTTGTCATGTAGGTGGGGCTAAAGCAATTAGCGAAGCTATGGAAAAGGCTTTAGGAATCAAAAATGGGGAAACCACAAAGGATAAAAAGTTTACTTTAGAGGAAGTGGCTTGTCTGGGATGCTGTAGTTTAGCGCCGGTAGTAATGATTAACGAAGATACTTACGCTAATCTATCAGAAAGTAATGTGGCAAGTATTTTTGAAAATTATTAATGGGGGTTATGTAAGTGCAAGATAAAGAAAATTATCGTATAATAGTTGGTTTAGGAAGCTGTGGAATCGCCTCTGGAGGAAGGAAAGTCTATCAAAAGATAAAAGAAGAGATTAAAAAGAGAAATATTAAGGTTTTGTTAGAGGAAACTGGTTGTGTGGGTATGTGCTATAATGAAGTTTTAATAGAAGTGGTTATTAATGGCTCCAGAATACTTTATAAAGATATTAATCCTGACAAAGTAGATAGGATACTGGATGAGCATATAGGAAAAGGTAATGTTGTTAATGAATGGGTAGCTAAAGCAGAAGGAATTGCCACTCTCGATGACAGCTTTTTTGCCAAACAAGAACGTATTGCTTTGCGTAATTGTGGAGTTATATCGCCAGAATCCATAGAAGAATATATAGATAGAGATGGTTACAAGGCTATAGAGAAAGCAGTAAGTATGTCTAGAGAAGAAGTGGTTAAGGAGATACTAAATTCTGGACTTCGTGGAAGAGGAGGGGCTGGATTTCCTACGGGCATGAAGTGGCGATTTGCCAAAGAAGCTAAAGGAGAAAAAAAATATTTTATTTGTAATGCTGATGAAGGAGATCCGGGAGCTTTTATGGATCGTAGTGTTATAGAAGGTGATCCTCATTCTGTTATTGAAGGAATGCTGATTGGTGCTTATGCCATAGGAGCAGACGAGGGTTATATTTATGTGCGAGCAGAATACCCCTTGGCAGTTAAGAGGTTATATAAAGCCATTTCTCAAGCTGAAGAAAGAAACTATTTAGGAGAAAATATCCTGGGAAGTAATTTTAGTTTCAAGCTTCATGTTAAAGAAGGAGCAGGAGCTTTTGTTTGTGGAGAAGAAACTGCTTTGATTGCTTCTATAGAAGGAAAACGGGGTATGCCTCGTATCCGTCCTCCATTTCCAGCAATTTCTGGTTTATGGGAAAAGCCTACTAATATAAACAATGTAGAAACATTAGCTAATATTCCCTGGATTATTAATAATGGGGCTGAAAAGTATAGTAAATACGGCACAGAAAAAAGTAAAGGCACCAAGGTATTTGCCTTAGCTGGCAAAATAAAAAGAGGTGGGTTAGTAGAAGTACCCATGGGATTAACCTTAAGAGAGATTATCTTTGATATTGGGGGAGGAATTAAAGAAAATCGTAAATTTAAGGCTGTGCAGATGGGAGGCCCTTCCGGAGGATGTATTCCAGAAAGTTTAATTGATACTACTGTAGATTATGACTCTATTACAGCTACTGGAGCTATTATGGGTTCTGGGGGAATGGTAGTAATGGATGAAACTACTTGCATGGTAGATATTGCTCGCTTTTTCTTAAATTTTACTCAGAATGAATCTTGTGGTAAATGTACTTTTTGTCGGGTAGGAACTAGACGTATGTTAGAGATACTAAATCGCATTGTAGAGGGGAAGGGAAAAGAGGAGGATATATATCTTTTGGAGGAGCTGTCTTCTAGAATAATAACCACATCTTTATGTGGTTTAGGCCAAACTGCTCCTAATCCTGTCTTGACTACGCTTCGTTATTTTAGAAATGAGTATGAAGCTCATATAAAAGAGAAGAAATGCCCTGCTCATTCTTGCGAAGCGTTACTGAGATTTGAAGTAATTCCAGAACTTTGTAAGATGTGCGGAAAGTGTGCTAAAGCTTGTCCGGAAAATGCCATTAAATGGGAAAAAAAGCAGGTGGCAATGATAGATAAAGATAAGTGTATTAAATGTAGAGCTTGTATAACAAGTTGTAAGTTTATGGCGATAGAGTGATAAAGATAAGAAGCTAAAGATAAAAAGCAAGGAATAAGAAGGTTCGATATAATCAAGGAGATAGAAATGGTTAAGATAAGTTTAAACGGAAAAGAAGTTCAGGTAAAAGAGAATGCTACTATTTTAGAAGTAGCTAATGAATATAATATTGATATTCCTACTCTATGCAACGATGAAAAATTAGCTCCTTTTGGTTCTTGTTGGTTATGTGTAGTGGAAGTGGAGGGGGCTAAGAGCCTTGTACCTTCTTGTGCTACTAAGGTAAGGGAGGGTATGGTAGTTAGAACTGATACAGAGAATATTAAAAAAGCACGTCGTTTATGTTTAGAGCTTTTATTTTCTGATCACTATGGAGACTGCTTACCTCCTTGTCAAGCTACTTGTCCTGCAGGAGTTGATATAAAGAAGTATTTAGCTTTTACCAGAGAAGGTAATTATACCGAAGCAGTGAAAGTTATTAAAGAGAATAATCCTCTGCCTTTAATCTGTGGTAGAGTATGCACTAGACCATGTGAAGAAGCTTGCCGTAGAAATATTGTAGATGAACCTGTGGCCATAGATTTTGTGAAAAGGTTTGTGGCTGACTATGATAATCAAAATGGTTCTTTTAGTCCAGAAGTAAATAAAAGCTCAGGAAAAAAAGTAGCTTTAATTGGGGCAGGGCCAGCATCTTTATCTGCAGCTTATTATTTAGCCATTATGGGACATGCTTGCACTATTTATGAAGCTTTACCTAAACCCGGGGGCATGCTTCGCTATGGCATACCAGAATATCGACTTCCTAAAAAAGTGTTAGACGATGAAATAAAAAAGATTACTGATTTAGGAGTAGAAATTAAGAATAACATGGCCTTGGGAAATGAGATTACTTTAGAAGATTTAAGGAAAGATTATGATGCTGTATTTATTGGCACAGGAGCACATGGGAGTTATAAATTAGGTGTTGAAGGTGAAGACTTAGAAGGAATTCTCTCAGGAATAGAGTTCTTAAGAGATATGGGATTAGAAAAGGAAGTGAAACTAAAAGGAAAGATAGCTATTGTTGGTGGCGGTAATACAGCTATTGATGCTGCTCGCACTTCTTTACGGTTAGGAGCAGATGAGGTAACTATTGTCTATCGAAGAACAGAAAAAGAAATGCCTGCTAATGACATAGAAATTAAAGAAGCAAAGCATGAAGGAGTTAATCTTCACTTTTTAGCAGCTCCTACCAAGGTAATTGGTGAAAATGGAAAAGTTAAAGCTATAGAGTGTATTAAGATGGAGTTAGGAGAACCAGATGCTAGTGGCCGTCAACGCCCTGTTCCTATTGAAGGTTCAAATTTTACTATAGATATAGACTTTGTAATTGCTGCTATTGGCCAATTTCCCCAAGCAGATATTTTGCAACAAGAGGGATTTGAGACCAGCAGGTGGAAGACTATTGTAACTAAAAATGGTTCTTATGTAACTAATTTAGAAGGAGTTTTTGCAGCTGGAGATGTAGTTACTGGAGCTGCTACGGCTGTAGAAGCTATTGCTGGTGGAAAAAAGGCAGCTATTTCTATAGACAGGTATCTAAAGGGAGAGAAATTAGAAGGATTTAAGAATCTATTTACAGTAAGCAAGGGAGCGTTAGAAGAGATTGATAAGAATGAATTTGAAGAAGAAAGAAAACCACGCCAAAAAATGCCTGAATTAAATTTAGATGAACGCCTTGCCAGCTTTAAAGAAGTAGAATTAGGCTTAGATGAACATCAGGCTCAGGAAGAGGCTAACCGTTGTTTAAAATGTGGATGTGAAATAGAAAAAGATTGTATTTTAAGAAATTATGGAATGGAATATGAAGCAAATTTAGAGAAGTTTAAAGGAGGAAAGAAACATAAATATCCTTTAGATTTATCCTACACTAAAATATCCCGTGATCCTAATAAATGTATTCGTTGTGGTCGATGTGCTCGTATTTGTGTTGAAGTGAAAAAGATAGGAGCCTTGGGCTTTGTTAATCGAGGATTTGAAGCTATAATTGACCCTCCATTTGGATATAATTTAGCCCAGACAAACTGCGATGGATGTGGCGAATGTGTTATTTCTTGTCCAACTGCAGCTCTTTATAGTGAAGAATTTCCAAAGAATAAAGCTATTTTGTAGCTATTCAGCAATGTTCAATAGACCCTCTGCAAAATAAGAAATTCAATTAAAAGAATAAATATTACCTATTA
>JASEGW010000124.1 GCA_030017825.1 bacterium
CTTCGCACTAAGGAAATATGTTGTTACATTGAACATTGCTGAATAGTTACAAATATTAACCCAATTATGGAATCATTTTACATAAGCTTCCAGGAGCAGGAAATGTACCTTCAATTAATATAGCAATTGAACCATTTTCACCAAAATAATCTACTACTTCTATCTTTCCACATTTCGACTGCCTTTGACCTATGACCATTCCTGTGGCAGGACTTCTTATCTCTTTTCCCAGCTCATAAACAGTAAGTATTGTTCCAATTTTTAATCCAGACTCTTGACCTGCATCTAAATAAATTTCTCCTTCTGATGCTTCAGCTACTCTACATGACCAGGGTCTTTTATTTACTTGAGAAATAATATTTTTAACAAATTTAACAATAGCTGCTCTTAGGGCATCTCCTTCAATATTTTCAGCATAACTTGCCCTAGAACCCATACCTAAAAAAGAACTAGTTTTTTGAGCAGAAGTGCCCTTTCCTGAATCAGCATAAATAATTTGACCAGTAGATACATCTACTACTCTTATATCAACCGTAGCTTCAGCGACTTGTTGCTTAGATTCGGTAATCAAGAAATCTGACCCTATGGTTTTTGTTCCAAATTGAGAAATACTCCCGGTAATAATGGCATCTAATCCTAATATTCTTCCTGCAGCTGCCGCAGTATTTGCATCTACAATCCCACTCATATCTAATTTTTGTTCCTGGCCTAATTTTTGTTCCTGGAGAAGTTTATTTAACTTTTCTCTTTCTGCCATTATAAATTTCCCAGTTTTTGTTAATTCCGTAATTAAAATGTCAGAAGCTGATGTGCCTAATCTTCTTGCACCATAGGTAGTTTTATTTTCAAATTCAATAACTGCTACTTTTCTTTTAGGGCCGGTATATTCAGATTTTACTTCCTCAGTAGGCTTTACAGATATAGTCTGCTCTTCCTTAACAGTTGTAGCTGGAACGCAGCCAAATAAGGCTACTGCTAAAAAAATAACCAAAAAAGATCTAGCGTACTTTTTAACCATAATTCCTCCTTCTGCTTTTATAAATTTTATTTTCCCGGAACACTTATCAATAAAATATTGGTCATTCTTTCAAATTGCGGTTGAAGTGGATGTATTTTTAAAGCACCTGCTATAGCTTTATCTACTATTTTATCTACTAATTGATCTCCAAGATTCTTTAGTATATTTCCTTTCATAACTTCATCTTCCTTTATCTGCCTCGTATCTTCCCAAAAAAGTTCACCTTTATAATATATCTTAACAGTTCCAGCTACCTCCTTTTTTCTATATATAGCAGCAGTTACATAAGCACATTTATTTAGCGTTCCATACACCAAAGCTGGTGCATCAAGTTCCTTCATAAGTTCTTCTTGGGAAATACTATTTAGTTGGCCTCCTTGAGTAATGCCAAGCTCGTTTAGTTTTTTATCAACTTGATCTAAAGGAAGAACTATATATCCCTTCCTGCAAAGACCATCAAAAAACAACTTTCTAAATACCGCCGAACCATCCAAGTCATTTGTTTCATTAGCAAAAGGAAGTACAGCTACTTTAGTAATTTTAGCCACGTTTTCATGCATAAATACAACCTTGTGAGCACAACCTGTTATTAACAAAAATGATATCAGCAACACAGGTAATATTTTTTTCAACGATTACCTCTTTTAAGTTTATTTATATAATAAATGTATACAGCAATTTATTTTCTTTTTCAAGAAATATTAATCCTTAAACTTAAAATAAAGGAACATATTCTTATGTCGAACTCAGGTTAGTAAGTATAAATTAAGAGTACTCTTTTTTTGGGAGGATTTAGATATGAACTATATTTTACTAAGGATATTTATTTTTCTGTATGGTCTTTATAACTATTCTATTGGGCAATTTTTCTTAATTATTGATAAATATTAAGGTAAAAGTAACTATTTTTGTAACTATTCAGCATAAACTTCGCACTAAGGAAATATGTTGTTACATTGAACATTGCTGAATAGTTACTTATTTTTTATCTTTTTTATTAAATTATATAATATATGCACTTATTCCACAACTCTTATTATTTCAAATATTAACTGGTATAGGAGAGAGATTAAAAAACTTAGACAGCAAAGCATGTTACTTTGGGGCAGAGATAAACACATATTAGGTATTTAAAAATAAGAGAAAAAAATAAGTATTCTCTTGGTTTTTGTTTAATTTTTTATGCATTCACTAACAATTAGAACAAACTTCAATTATAGTTATTTTTTTACAGTTTTTTTCATCCTCATGAACTTATTTATCTCCCTCACATCTTCTACTCTTCTGCACTTAGGAAGAGAGCTTAAGAATATAGCCCCATAGCTTTTAGTCCTAATCCGAGAATCTAAAATAGCCACCACTCCTTTATCTTCTTTTTTTCTTATTAATCGTCCAAACCCTTGTTTGGTAAGAATAATTGCCCGAGGAATTTGATAGTTCCAGAAAGGGTTAATACCTTTTTTCTCTAAATATTCCATATGGGCTTCTACTATAGGGTCATTAGGAACAGCAAAAGGAAGCTTTGTTATAACAACACATTGTAAGGCCTTTCCAGGAACATCAACTCCCTGCCAAAAAGTAGCATTTCCCCATAGCACCGCTTTATTTTGTTCTTTAAACTTATCTATCAATTTTGATGATGGAAGTTCGCCTTGCCTTAAGTGTTTCAAGTTAGAATAATCTTTTGATATTCTTTCAAAAGCATAATTTAGCATATCATGGCTAGTGAATAATAAAAATGTTCTTCCCTGCATAATATCTAAAATTTGTGATATAGTTTCACATACTTGTTCTTTGTAATGACTATAATCATCTCTAGGACTTTTTATTCCTTTAGAAAGAAATAAAAGGGTCTGTTCTTGATAGTTAAAAGGAGAATCCAAAAGCAGTTCCTGGCACTTCTCTAATCCTAAACGAGATTTTATGTAAGTAAAAGAATTATTTGTACTCAGGGTGGCTGAAGTTAGAACTATAGGAGCAGTTTCCTCAAATACTCTTAAGTTTAATTCTTGGGAGACAGAAATAGGGTTTCCGTGTAAAGCTATTCTTTGACCTTTTACCTTTTGTATTATTTCCAACCAATAAACATAATCTGCATACTCTTGACATAAAATAACACTTAGGGCATCATTAGCTATTTGACATCGCTTAAAAGAAGCTTCTACTTCTTTTTTCTCTTCTTCTTCCTCTAAAGCTCTGTAAATCTCATACAAATGACTGGTAAGGCGAGTCAATGGCTCATGAATTATATTCTCTACAAAGTTTCTCTCTCTTATTCTAATTGGCCTCTCATTTAAGATAAATTTCTCCAAAATATTACCAAATAATATCTCAGAGCTCATTCTAACTTCATCCACCTCTTTTTCTATCTTTATCCTGCTACTATCCTCTAAATTCTTTATCCTTCTAATAAGCCCTTTTTGGCTTTTGGGGTTATAAATATTATCTAATAAATATTTTAGGCTAGTATTAGAAACTTCTATTCCTAAATATTGGGTAGCAACATCTTCTAAATTGTGGGCTTCATCAAAAACTACCGCTTCATATTTTGGCAAAATTTGGTTACCTGAAATAATGTTAGCAAAAAATAAGTGGTGATTTATTACTAAAATATCAGCTTTTTGTTGCCTTAAGCGCGCTTTTTGGTAAAAACACTCTTTTCGATAAATACACTTTTTTCCTAGACATAAGTCGCTTTCTCTACAAACTTTGCTCCAAACGTTCCAAGAAGGCTCAAATTCAAGCTCTAAACGAAATCCATCTTTAGAATATTTCTGCCACTCATATATTCTTTTAAACTCTTCTACCTCGTTAAAACTATCAAACAAACCATAGGTTTCGCTTTTATAAAGCTTCCTTCTGCATAAATAATTCTCCCCTCCCAAGCATAAAGCATAAGAAAAATTAATTCCTAAAGTTTCTTTTAAAAAAGGAATATCTTGATTGATAATCTGCTCTTGTAAGACTTTAGTATAAGTTGAAATTACTACCTTCTTGTTCTCTTTATGTGCCCAAAAAATAAAAGGCACCAGATAAGCTAAACTCTTTCCTACTCCAGTTCCTGCTTCTACAATTAAGTGAAGTTTACTATCAATAATCTCCTTTATTTTCTCTGCCATCTCCACTTGTTGAGAACGATAGTGGTAGTTCTCTAATCTTTGGGATATAGCTCCATTTTTAGCAAATATTTCTTTAATATTCATCAATCTTTCCAAAGATATTTATTTATTATCATTGAAATCCAAGCTCGATATAAGACATATTCCTTTATTTTCAATTGTAAAGATATAGCAAGTCCTACCTCATGTCAATCTCTTTTTAGCCTTGTTTTCCATTTGCCCATAGCAATTATAAAAAGTTAAAAATTCAAACTAACCACAAAGTTGGTTAACCTTAGCACAAAGATACAATATAGGATATAATAAATTACGCAATGTATTGCACATAACGCATAGCAGATTGTTCTTTTGATCTTAATCTTTTTCTAAATTTTTCTTGACTCTTAAAAGAACATCATGATAAAAATTATCAGAATATTTAAAAATGTATTCTTTTAACTTTTAACTATAGTTTCTATTACCAAAAGTGGTCATGTTAATAGGTATTACCTAAAATAAATATGTTTTTTACGTTAATTCTCTCTTAATTTCATGTTAGACTTCGAGGAAAAGTATGATTTTACATCCTGTGAAATCTAACACTTCTAAATCTGCTTAAAAACATAATTTTTCCTTTAAGCCTTAAGGTTAACTTTTGATGATAGATATTATATTAACCTGAGTTCGATTTAAACTTAAAATAAAGGAACGTATTCTTA
>JASEGW010000125.1 GCA_030017825.1 bacterium
CTGTATCTCTTGTTTTTCTTTTTTATTTCCTTAATAAACATACAAAAAATATAGCAGATTACGACTCTTACCATTCCCAAAAAAGCCATTTTTTACCTATTTTTGATGGAAAACTGGTAAAGTTGGGTTAGAGTTTCTTTGCTTATCTTTATGCTATCTATTTCAGAGAGCTTTTCAGTTGCAAAAGTGGGGCCAAATCCATTGTACTTTTCTTGGTAAAGATTTATTATATTATCTTTTATAGGCTTAGGGATAGATCTTCTTGATAGTTTTCCTCGAGATTTATGTATTATTCCTTTATCGCCTTCCATGCTTATTCTTCTTTTTATTCTTCTTACTTGCCTATTGCTTAAATTTAATATTTCTGCTGCTTTGCTCTGTTTTAGTTCCTTATCTATTACTTTCTTGATAATATAGAGTCTTTTTAACTCATTCTGAGTTGCCATGATAATGTCCTTTTCTGCCATAATAACCTCCTTTTTAAAAGAAGATTATAGCATGTATTAATAGGACATTTTTATTTTGCTTAAATAGGACATTATCATTTTGCTGTTACATTATTTTATTATGGAAAAAATAATATTTTTTTGATATTTCTTAAAGTCAAGAAAAAATTAAAAAAGAGGTTATAGAGGAATAAGAGAGCTCGTCGAGAAAGAATATTTTAAATAATGATAAAACTATATGTTTCCTTTAATAATCTCTGCGTTCCTTTTGATTTATATTTTATTTTTCCTGCGCCTTTAAAAAATAATTGTAGTTTCTATAGATAAAATATCAGATTTAAAACTTTCTTTTTCGTTTTCCAGATCTTTTTGCTTTATGTTTTTATAAAGAAAAGAAAGTGACTGATTCGTTGAGAAATAATACTTCCACTCACCTCCAAAAACCCTTTTTTTTAACCTCAAATATTTTAAAACATCCTTCTTTTGGTAATGTCTACTTATTTCACACAAAGGAGAAAATAATAATTTTCCTGGAAGTAGTGTATAGGAAGTCGTGATATTGGCTTGGTAGTTCTGATCGAAATCTCTGCTGTCTAAATTTTTAAACTTGTTGTAAGAGAAAAAAAGGTTAGAAGAGAGTTTTTTGCTTTTTTGAGGGCAAGTATTTAAATTAATATTAAAAGAAAAATTTTGATATTCAGGAGGTATATAATTAGACTTGTAAGAAGAATTGTTTAAGTAGTTTGATAGCTGTAGATTTACAAAATAACTTAGACTTTTAATGCTATGTGATATTCCCAAAGAATATGTTTTTTCTTTGTTTTCTATTTTTTGAGGGGATAGTGATTCTAAAAATATTCTTTTTTTGTATAACAATTTGTGATTAAGATTAAGTTTTGGCCAGTGAGGCAAATTAAAAATCAAATTAGGTTGTATAATTGTATTTTTAATAGGAATTGTATTTATATTATCTTTGTAAAATTTTCCTTTAATTCCCATTGAGAATAATTTAGTCTGATGAAATAGATGTAACTTATAACCTTTTTGATTATTTTGTAAATACAAATTACCAGCAGTTTTGTATTCAGGATTAATAAGAAAATAAGTAATATCAAAATTAGTTTTATCTATTTTGTTATTTAGAGTTATTTTATAAGCATGGTCATCAATATACTTTTGATTGTCTTTAGTATTTTGGTCAAATTGGCTAAAATTATATTCAAATAAAAGACGGTGAGAATTAAGAACTCTTTTTTTGTAAAGAGAGATATTGCCATTTAAGCTAAAATGATTATTTTTTATCGGAGTAACAGTGCTATAGGAATAAATATTCTTAGGATTTGCAATAGAGTTATATTTATCCTGGATATTAAAATAATTTAAACTTAAATCAATATTTTTGGATATAAAGAGATTAAATCTTGTGGATGCTATAAATTGACTAAAAATTCCATCACTAACATCTAATTGGTTGTTGTTATTTTTGTCTTCTCCATAATCTAAAAGTCCATTATGATTAATATCTTCATTTATAGTTTCTTTTTTTTCCTTACAGCGCCCAAAAGAGGTAGTAAGAGATATTTTGTCCTTTACCGGGACATGATTAATGTTTACTCCTCGAATTTTTAAATTATCAAGACTTAAATGGGTGTATTTTAAATAAAAATCACCTCCCTCTATTTTGGTTTTCTTAAAAGGCAACTCAAAGAAGATATTATCAATTTTAATTTTATTTTTATGATTTTTACTGATATTCAGAATGCCTGTAAAATCGCTACGAAAAACTTCTCCCATAAGAATAGTATCTAAAGAGAGAATATTACCTTTTGGGTAAAGAAAATTATATTTATCAATATTAGTCTGTTTGACAGAGAGAGTGCTGCTACCGTTAAAGGAAAGAGCTAATGCTGGTAGATTCCAAAAAAACACCGATAAAAGTAATATTAAGAGCAAAATATATAATTTAATTTCATTGTTTAAATTCATGTAATTAACACCTGTAGGACTAAATTATTTTGTATAGGAATTTCCTTCAAGAAAAAAGGTGTTAGTTTTAATCAAAGAAAGAAGATAGATGCCCAAAACATAGCTATAAGGACAACCCAACAACATCTATTATCTACTTTAACCTGAGTTCGATTTAAACTTAAAATAGAGGAGTATATTCTTATGTCGAACTCAGGCTATATTAATTAACTGGAGTATGAGGAGGAATATCGGGGTTAAACTCTTTTTTTATTTGCCCCCAATCAATATACAAATGTTCTAAGGCAATATTTCCAGCCCAATCTTCCACTCTTATTTTAATTGGAAAATTATAAAAATATTTTCTACTGGAATAACTTACCTGGTACTCATCGTCTCCAACCTTTATCATAGGAACATCATTAGCAGTAACTCTATAAATGCCACTACCTTCATCATTATCCCTTATATTCCTATAAATGGTTATGAAATATTCTCCATCTATTTCTTTTAAATCTCTTCTTTTGGTAAGAATAAATGGAGAAATGTTATCATAAAAAGGAGTAGTTACAATAATTTGCTGAGATATTCCTTTTTCGTAAGAAGCTGCTATCTTTATATCATTATTCCCTAGTTCTAAATAAGGAGCTTCGTATGTGTAACTATAATCAGGTCCAAATAGCTGTATTTGCATATCATTAATTGATAAAGTAATGGGGATCATAACATTTATTTTATAATTAGCAGGCTCACTAATATTTCCAAATTTATCTGTTGCTATAATTTTAAAGTTATAAGTGTTATTTGGAGGAGAGGTAGTTATATTCAAAAATAGCTTAGGTATTTTATTTAAAAATTTATTTTGATTATTAAAATGATAATTAATTTTGACTGCTGTGGGCTTGCAGAGAGTAATTTCATTAAAGTAGAAATTTCCCATATTATCTGCTGTGGTAGTTAAAGATTGTTGGTTATTAATAGTTAAATTAATACTACTATATGGTTCAGCATTTCCTGATATGTTCGTGCAGATAGAATTAAGAGTAGTACCATCAGAAGGCAAAATTATTTTTGGTTTAGTCGTAAATGTATCTACGGTAAGATTTAAAGATGTTGATTCATTAATAGTATTATCTTGATTGGTGGCAGTGATATTGATTGTGCAATCTCCTTCTGGCAAATAAACCTGATTAATATTCCAATCTCCATTTTTATCTGAATTAGTAGTATAAGAAGAGCCTTTTGTTACGGAAAGAGTAATACTATGCTCTGGAGCACTTGTTCCTTTAAAATCTGAATAGTTTTTGGTAAGCGAAGTTCCCTCATTAGGAAAAATTACTTTAAGGGAACCAGACGGAGAAGATGTAGATGGCAAGGATAGCGTTGTATCTTTTTTTGTTTCCTTGGAGACTATATTTTCTTGCTTAACTGGACTAACAGAAGTTTCATTTTTGGTAGTTTCTTTAATTTGTTGTAATTCTTGTTGTTGTGATTCTTGAGATTCTTGATTTGTATCAATTTTTAGGCTTTTTATTTCTTTTATACCTTCCTTCAGTTTATTTAACTCTTCAGGAGTAATTTTCTCAGGAAGAGTAATCTTTGTGCCATCTGAAGAACTTATAGAAAACTCATTACACTTTAAGATAATTTCTTCGTCAACAGACTGCTTGCTTCCTCTAAAGTAAACCTGACCCGCTTCTACCACCGTCTTGGTTCTCTTATTTTCATCAACACAGACAATAAATATTGTTCCTCTGACTCCAACGATAGCAGTTGGAGTTATGATTCTAAAACGGGAGTTTTTCTGTCTGAGCTTTTCAATACGAACCATAATTTTTCCTAACCATAGTTTTATAGAAAAATCTTGCTCTAAAGTCTTTCTGTTAATTTTTAGCTTTTCTATTCCTACAACTGTATTTTCACCAATTTTAACGATACTTCCGTCTTCAAATTGAATCTCAACACTAGAGGCTAATCTAGTTCTTATCTTATCTTTTTCATGGAGAAGCATCTTGAGTTTCGAAGGAAGCCATTCTTTAGAACCTAATTTTTTTACCTCTGCAGAACCTTGAATGTAAGTTATGGTAGCAGTAGATGCTATTTTTGCGTTGGCGCTTTTGGGTTGAGCAAATAAAAGAGTCTTGGTATTTAATAAAAATACGAATAGCGATAATATATATATTAAAATATTTTTCAAATTAAAACCCCTAAAATAATTATAGCACTTATTAATCATAATTTGACATAGAGCAAATTGATTTAACTATAAACGAACATTATGTTCCTACCGATATTATGTTCCTAATGGAACGATTATTCTCATACCTTATTTATCTACATTATCC
>JASEGW010000126.1 GCA_030017825.1 bacterium
AGGAATTATAGCATTTTTGTAAAATAACTGATTTATTTCGCAGTAAGTCTAATGAGTAAAAAATTCATCCTGTAAAATTGATTTAATCAAGGAATCTATGCATAAAGAATACTCGTTTTTAGAAATTGAAAAAAAATGGCAAAAATATTGGGAAAATATTAAGCTATTTAAAGCAGGGGAAGATTCTAATAAAGAAAAGTATTATGTTTTAGAAATGTTTCCTTATCCTTCTGGAAAGATTCACATGGGACATGTTCGTAATTATACAATTGGTGATGTAATAGCTAGATTTCATATTATGAAAGGCAAGAATGTACTTCATCCTATGGGGTGGGATGCTTTTGGCTTGCCAGCAGAGAATGCAGCTATAGAACATAATGTTCATCCTTACCAGTGGACCATGAATAATATAAAATATATGAAAAGACAGCTTAAAAGAATGGGTTTTTCATATGATTGGGATCGTGAGATAAGCACATGTAGTGAAAGTTATTATAAATGGAATCAATGGTTATTTTTAAAACTTTATGAGAAAGAATTAGTTTACAAAAAAAAGGCATTAGTTAATTGGTGCAAGGAATGTCAAACTGTTTTAGCTAACGAACAAGTTAAAGAGGGTTTGTGCTGGAGATGTGGAACTAAAATTAAAGAAAAAGAGCTTTCACAATGGTTTTTTAAGATTACTAAATATGCTGATAGACTTTTAAAAGGCCATGATTCAATAAAAAATTGGCCTGATAAAGTATTATTAATGCAAAAAAATTGGATTGGGAAAAGCGAAGGAGTAAATATATATTTTAGGATAGCTGGAATAAAAGAAAATATAATTGTTTATACTACTAGAGCTGATACTATATTTGGAGCTACTTATTTAGTTTTAGCTCCAGAGCACCATATTATTAAAAAACTTTCTATGGGTGAGCTTAGAAGAAAGATAGTAGATGATTTTATTAAAAAATGCCAGCAAAATAAGAATAAAAATATAGAAAGCTTAGAGAAAGAAGGAATGTTTACAGGATGTTACTGTATAAATCCTGTAAATGGGGAGATAATTCCTATTTGGGTTGCAGATTATGTATTAATGGAATATGGAACAGGAGCAATTATGGCTGTTCCTGCTCACGATCAACGTGATTATGATTTTGCTAAAAAATATAGCTTGCCTCTTAGAATTGTAATCCAACCAAAAGATGAGTTTTTATCTTTGCAGAGATTAAAGAGTGCTTATGAAGGTGAGGGCTATTTAATAAATTCTATGCATTTTGATGATCTTTCTAGCGAAGAAGCTAAAAAAGAGATAGCTATTTGGATGGAAGGTATGGATATTGGCAGAAGAAGCGTTAATTATCGGTTAAGGGATTGGCTTATTTCTAGG
This sequence comes from bacterium, assembly GCA_030017825.1. GTDB lineage: Bacteria > UBA9089 > JAHJRX01 > JAHJRX01 > JAHJRX01 > JASEGW01. Next base: position 1,376 of record JASEGW010000126.1, read on the forward strand.
CAGCGTTATTGGGGAACGCCTATTCCTATAATTTATTGTGATAACTGCGGAGTTGTTCCTGTTCCTTATGTAGATTTACCAGTAAAGCTTCCTATCGATAAAGATTCCTTTAAAGATGGAAATTATAAATTAGATTGCGTTAAAGGCTTTGTGGAATGCAAATGCCCTCAGTGCAAAGGAGATGCTAAGCGAGAAACTGATACTATGGATACTTTTGTTGATTCTTCTTGGTATTTTGTTAGATTTACTTCCCCAAAAGAAAACAAACTGCCTATAAGTCCAAAAAAAAGTAATTATTGGTTACCAGTGGACCAATATATTGGAGGTATTGAACACGCTATTTTACATTTACTATATGCTCGTTTTTTTACAGAAGTATTGTATGATTTAAATTTACTGAATACAAAAGAGCCTTTTAGTAGCTTACTTACACAAGGTATGGTAATTAAAGATGGAGCTAAGATGTCTAAGTCTAAAGGTAATGTAGTAGATCCAGATAGTATCTTAGATAAATATGGTGCAGACACTGTTCGTCTTTTTATTTTATTTGCTGCTCCTCCTGAAAAAGACTTAGAATGGAATAGTCAGGGAGTTGAGGGTTCTTATCGTTTTATAAAAAGGGTGTATTGTTTAGTTGCTAAGTATGTTTCTAAGATTAAAGAAATGGAGTTAGAAGAAGATTTATTAATTAAAAATTCCCTAGTTTCTTTTGTGCATGAAACAATTAAAAAAGTGACTTTTGATATTAATAATGAATTTCATTTTAATACAGCGATTGCTTATATTATGGAATTGGTAAATAAAATTTACCAATTCCAACCTAAAAGCAATGAGGATTATTTAATAATAAAAGAAGCTATTAAAAATACATTGCTTATGTTAGCACCTTTTATTCCTCATATAGCAGAAGAGTTATGGGAGCAAGTAGGAAATAAGCCAAGTATATTCTATTGTTCTTGGCCGCAGTATAGAGAAGATTTAATCGTTAAAGAAACAGTGTTGATAGTAGTTCAAATTAACGGAAAAGTAAGAGCAAAACTTAATTTTGCAGCTAGCTTGACGGATGAGGAGATTAAAGAAAATATTTTATTAGATTCTACAATAAAAGCAAAAATAAATGGTAAAAAAATTAAAAGTTTTATTTATGTGCCTAGAAAATTAGCAAATTTAGTTGTAGTTTAAAAGTAGAAAATTTATTGATATTTTTGAAATGTTACGATAAGGTTATAATATAGAGACTTTTTGAGTCATTTATAAATATTTATTTTAATTATTTGGATAGAGCTATAAATTTGTATATGTTAGCAGTGCCCAAAAGAATTAATTTGTAAGATTTTGATATAGGAGCAGAAGATGAAAAGAATGATAATAGTTTTACTTATAATATTTTCTATGGTTACTTATGTAAAAGCCAAAAATGTTTTAGATGAAGAGACTGAATATAAAAGCAAAAAAGAAGTTTCTTTGGCAAGCGAAGCCAAAGCTATAGCAGAAGTGGAAGCTGCTAAAGCTTCGGAAGCAGAAGCTTTAGCAAATTCTATTGCTGCAGAAGCTGCAGCTCAGAGAGCAGAAGCTTCTGCAGCTGTAGCGAGAGCTACTAGAGAACAAGCAGAAGCTATGGCTCTTTCAGCTAAAGCTTCTACGGAACTTCTAAAAGCAGCTGCCAAAGCAGCTAAGGCTGCTGAAATTAAGGCAAGGGCTATTATTGAAAGTACTAGAATTATTGAAGCCAAAGCCAAAGCTGAAATGGAAACTGCTCGTATTGATTATCAAAAAGCTTTAAAAGAAGAAAAGATTCATAGAGTTAATGCTAGAGAATATTTTGAAATTGCTGATAATGCTCTTCGAGAGAATGATAGTGCTACGGCTATAGAATTTGCCACTAAAGCCAAAACTGAAGTAGAATTAACTCGTGCGGCTCAAGATAGAGCCAAAATTAAAATGGCTTTATTGAAAGACTCTGAAGAGAGAGCAAAAATTGCCATAGAAGTTATTAGAGCTTCAGAGGCTCGAGCTATTGCTGAAGCAGAAGCTGCTTTAGCGGCAGAAGCTAAAGTAACTTCAGAAACAGAAGCTGCTATGGCTGCTCAAAAAAAAGCTACTGCTGCAATTAGATTAGCTATGGAGGCTGAAACTAAGGCTTTTGCAGAGAAAGAGGCTGCTAAAAAAGCTGCTCTAGTAGCAAAAGCCAAGATGGAAGCAGCCAATGCTGCTCAAACTAAGGCTTTTGCTGAAATTGATGTAGCAAAAATGTCTGAAGCTAAGGCTAAAGCTGCATTGCAGAGAGCAAGATTCTATAAAGAAAAAGCTAGAACCATATTAATAGAGGCAGAAAGAGATATTATAGAAATGGAGAAAAGTTTAAAAAAATGAATAGCGATGATGTAGATGTTAGGTATTCAAGAAGAAATTATAGTTATAAATGTGAAGATTGTGGATATAAGTGGGATGTGAGCATTGAAGAAGAAGAAGTTGATGCTGAGGAAAATACTATATCTTCTGAGGAGTTGTTTGAAGAAATTGAAGTTTCCGAGTGTCCCATGTGCGGTAACAGTAATATTATAGAAGTATAAATTAGGCAATGAGTTTTAATTATTCAATGATAAACCACAGAGCATATAGAGAGTAGTAACCTTTATAAATTCTGTGGTAATTTTTTTAGTAAGGTTTTAATTAACCTGAGTTCGACATAAGAATATGGTCCTTTATTTTAAGTTTAACCGGAAGTTTAAACTCCAATTATCAACCGCTATATCTAATTTCAGTAAAATCAGATAGTTATAAATTACTGCAGTGTTGATTGTTGGGAAAGGTGTACTTTTACCCATTCCTGGTCACCTCATACCGAGACAAAGATGGAGTAGCTCGAACCAAGACCATCATGAAACTTTCACACCTCCCCGAACATGCAGTTTGTGCCCTTGATGCGGCCCTACGTTCTGGGGAAAATACCCAGATGGTTCCCAGTCAGGCCATAAGATTCTATGATGCTATCCCCTTTGGCGATACATGGGCTGTGTTCCGTTTGGCTGAAGATCTTGGAATCATAGAGACGTTTAGTCAATTTCCTAAAGAACATCAGACAGCCCTTATATCCATGATCATTGATCGGGTAATCAACCCAAAACCTCACTCAAAACGTGCACTCGCTGATACATATGAAGGAGAAACCCTTAGTCGCATCATGAATAACCCCTCTACTCCACCTCTTCATGAATGGTACAGATCATTAGAAACCCTCTATACCCATCAGATGCAGATACAGAAGAAGCTATACTATAGATAAGGTCTTTCTCTATGATATTAGACTTACTGCGAAATAACAGCAATAGATACAAAAAAGCTTATAGATGC
>JASEGW010000127.1 GCA_030017825.1 bacterium
TTAATTTTTAAAGAAAAAGAAGAAATTAAAAATTAAGTTAATTTTTTATTATTCACGGTTATTTTATGATGCCATTAAATACTTCAGTTAATTTCTTAGTTAAATTGCTTCTCTCGTACTGAAATACCTTATCCACATCTATGCTTTGAAAACAGCTTCTGTCTTGATGATTTAAATACAATTTGTAAATTGCTTCTTTAATATCATTAACATTATCAGAAGAAGTCATTATTCCAGCTTTTGTTTCTTCTAGAATTTTGTATGCTGCTCCTTGTTCTTGGGGTATCAAGGCCAACACTGGTTTTCCAGCTCCTAAATATTCATACAGTTTAGCAGGCACCCAATCTTTACTTTTCCCTCCTGCATGATGAATAAGCAACAAAGCGTCAGAATTAACTAAATATTTCATGCATTCTTGATGGGATAAAAATTGATAAATTCTTAATATGTTTTCTAAGTTTAACTTTTTTATTAAATTAGAAACATCGAGCTCTTCTCTGATAAGTACCACAAAATTTACCTGTATTTTATTTTCTAACTCTGGCTTTTCATCTAATAAATTACGAAGAGCTTTGAAGAAATGAATTGGATTATAACGAACACTCTTTTTAGCATCAAAGCTAATACACATAGTTCCAGTATAAGTAATAGTAAACTTTTCTTGAGGTTTTTTTTCTAAATCTTGAAAATCCTCTTTATCAAAACCATTAGTAATAACTTCAAAATTATTTTTTGGAATATCAGAATAACTTTTAATAAAATCTTCTTTCATAGGCTCTGTATTACAAATAATTTTATCTGCATACTTTAAAATTCGTTTTTCTAAACCTTCTTCCATCCTTCGTCTAAGAGGAGTAGCCGGATTAAACCAAACCTCTCTAGTCCAAGGATCCCGAAAATCTACCACCCAAGGTTTTTTAGTTAAGCATTTCAAAAAATATCCAATTATATGAATGCTATGCGGAGGAGAAGTGGTAAAAATAATATCTATATCTTCATTCTTGATAACTTGCAAACCTTTATGTAGGGCAAAAGGTAGCCAACCTATTTCATGGTCGGGAAAGTCTAAAAAAGTTCTTAGATATTTAAAAAAAATATTTCTTTTGGTTTGAACTAATCTCTCAGAAGGTTCAACTGAAGATATTTTCTTAACCCCCCTAAAAAACATTTTCTTTAAAAATAAAGTAGGCTCTAAGATAGGAGTCCTATGAACTAAAACTTCTGGAGGAATGTCTTTTAATAATGAAGGATCCTTATGTTTGTAAAACTCCTCTCGACTAGGAGAGCCTTCTTTAGTCTTTTTTTCTTTTACTGTTAGAACTGTGGGCATCCATTCGTTTTGAGGAAGATACTTAACAAACTTCAGGGCTCTCTGGCATCCCATACCTCCATAAGGTGGAAAATAACAAGCTACAATTAATACTTTTCTCAAGATAATCTATTCCCTTCTCTCTTTCTTACAAAAATCCTAATGGGAGTTCCTAAAAAACCTAACTCGTCGCGAAATTGGGAAACTATATATTTTTTATAATTATTAGTTATAATATTTGCATAGTTTACAAAAAATAAAAATGATGGAGGTTTACTCCTAATTTGGGTTACATAAAAAAACTTTAAGCTTTTTCCTCTTTTGGCAGGAGGTTGATATTTAGAAACAACTTTTAAGGCCAACCGATTTAGATTTTCCGTAGAAATCCAACGGTGATATTCGCTAGACACATTCTTGATTAAACTAAACATCTCTATTATACCCTTTCCAGTAAAAGCAGAAACAAAACCTATGGGAAAATAACTTCCAAAAGATATATTTTCTCTAATATAATTCTGATAAGCAACCTTTTTTTCTTCATCAAAGTCTACTAAATCACATTTGTTTATTAGAATAATCCCTCCTTTGCCATATTTTTCAATAAGGGCAATAATCTTTTTATCTTGATCTGTTAAGCCTTCAAGTGCATCCATTATTAGTAACACTATATCTGCTTCTTCAATACTTTTTATAGCTCTGGCTATACTATATTTTTCTACTGCTTGGAAAACGGCACGTTTCTTTCTAATACCAGCAGTATCTATAAAATTAAAATACTCTTCATCTTTTTCTATATATACTTCTATAGAATCTCTAGTAGTGCCAGCATTTTCATCTACAATAAGACGATCTTCTCCTAATATTTTATTTACCAGGGATGATTTTCCTACATTAGGACGGCCTACAATAGCTATATTTATCACTTCTTCTTCTATATCTTCTTTCTGCTCAAGAGGAATGCTTTCTACTATGAAATCTAAGAGTTGGGTAACATTTAATCCATGCATAGAAGAAATAGGTATAGGATCACCTAAAGCTAACTGATAAGCTTGAAGAATATTTTCATTATTATAAAGATTAAGATAATTCCCATCTATCTTATTTACTACCAATAAATATGGTTTCCCACACTTGCGAATCTTTTGGGCAATATTTCTATCAGTCTCATCCAAGCTGTTTTTTCCATCTAAGGCTAAAATAATTAAATCAGCTTCTTCAATGGCAATTTCTACTTGCTTCCTAATAAGAAAAAGCATGCGCTGATTGCTTGTAGGATCCAAGCCTCCTGTATCAATTAAAGTAAATTTCCTTCCTTGCCAATCCACATCATAGTATTTTCTATCTCTAGTTACACCAGGAAGATCATCTACAATAGCCAATCTTTTACCAACTAATCTGTTAACTAAAGTAGACTTGCCAACATTAGGCTTGCCAACTACTGCTACTATTGGTTTCTTCATGCTTCTTCTCCTTTTCCTCCATTAACCATCCGACTTCCTCTTATAATATAACCAAAAGTAGAACTAATCATTACAACAATCATTATCAAAGCTATATAATAAGCAAATTTAAAATTTATCAAATATAAGAGTATAGTAAGCATTTGAAAAACAGTGTTTAATTTTCCTAAAATAGTAGGCTGAATTACTAAAGCATCTCCACTAAAACAATTTGTTAATAAATAAATTAAGGTCCAGCCTAAACTCATAATTACTTCCCGACTTACAACCAGTATAGAAATCCAAAAAGGAATTCTTATATCTCCAAAAAAAGATAAAAATAGAAAAGAAGTTACCATAAGAAGTTTATCGGCAAGGGGGTCAATAAAGCTTCCCAGTTTAGTAATCTTTTTATAATATCTAGCTACGAAACCATCAATAGCATCGGTTACTACTGAAAAACAAAATATTCCCAAAGCCAGGTCCCTATGACCATAAATTATAGCAATAATAAAAGCTGGTACAGAAAAAATACGTATTACTGTAATCTTATTAGGAGTATTAATCATTAAGAATGTTTCCTTTTAAAGTTCTCATATTGTAACCTACAATCACAACTTTTACTAACCTTCCTACTATATCTTTGGAGCCATCAAATAGAACCGTCTTAAAATTATCTGTTCTTCCATATAATCTATCTTCATACTTAGAGCTCTCTCCTTCTACTAATACCTCTTGAATACTGCTTAAATATTTTTCATTATTTTTTTTAGAAATTTTATTTTGAAAAGTTATTAAAGCTTGAAGTCTTTCTTTAGCTATTTTATCTTCAACTTGGTTCTTCATCTTAAAAGCAAGGGTATCTTTTCGAGGTGAATATTTAAAAGTAAAAGCTTGGTCAAATTTTATCTCTTCTACTAAATTTAAAGTGTCTTTAAAGTCTTCTTGGGTCTCATCAGGAAATCCTACCATAATATCAGTTGTAATGCTAATATTTTTTACTTCTTTTCTTAATTTTTCCACTAAATCTTGATATGTTTTAATTGTATACCCTCTATTCATCAAAGATAGTATCTTGTCCGAACCAGATTGGATAGGAAGATGAATATGAGGGCATACTTTAGGAAATTTTGAAAAACAATTTATGATATCTTCGCTTAAATCCTTAGGATGAGAAGTAATAAAACGAATACGCTTTATATTTTCTATAGAATTAATTTCTTTTAAAAGATTGGAAAAAGTTGCTTCATTGTTTAAATCCTTACCATAAAAAGTTACATTTTGACCCACTAAAACAACTTCTCGACAACCTTGGTTGCTTAATTCTTTTACTTCCTTTATAATTTCCTTTAATTTCCTACTCCTACTCTTTCCTCTAAGAAAAGGAACTACGCAATAAGAACAAAAATTACTACAACCAAACATAATAGGAAGATAGGCTGAAACTTTCCCTTTCTTGTCAGGATTAATATTTTTTAAAGAATTCTTAAAGTTTCCTAGATATGCAACTTTGGTCTTATCTTCTTTAATTTCTTCTATAATATTTTGTAATCTATTAATATTGCTAGGGCTTACTATAAAGTCTAAAAACTTAAATCTTTCAAAAAGAGCTCTGCGATGATACTGAGCCATACATCCACAAATTCCTACTATTAATTCTTTCTTTTCCTGCTTTAATTTTTTAATCTCTCCTAATTTACTAAATACTCTCTCTTCTGCATGAGCTCTAATGCTACAAGTGTTAAGAATTATTAAATTAGCTGCTCTTTCATCATTTGTTTCTTTATAGCCACACCTCTTCATCTGTTCCAAAATTACTTGTGAATCATAAAAATTCATTTGACATCCGAAAGTTTTAAGAAATACACTTTTCATAATTCGCTTTACTAATTAACCTGAGTTCGATTTAAATATAAGTTTATGGAATTTGTCAGGTGGATTCAGTGCTACAGGTTACCCTATAGCACTGCACCTCAGGCT
>JASEGW010000128.1 GCA_030017825.1 bacterium
CTTTCGTAATATGGAACCAAAGATATTTGTATTGTTTTGAATTTTTTAGTTTGGTCATTCGGGGCACCCACGAAGTGGCGGGGCACCCACAGAGTGGGTCGTTGTTTTGGATCTCGAATTTTACCTTAAGTGTGCTACAATATCTAATTATTTTTTCATGAGTACTTATATCAATAAATACTATTTAAGAAAAACAATTAATGCCCTCTACTATTTTTTTAATATCTACTTTAGTATTAGTGCAAGGTCCATGAGGCCTTTCATTGATAACAGCAAATACTGGAAGAGGAAAACTACTTCTGATGCCTTCCTCTATTTCTTTTTCGCAAGCAATGGCAATAATTCCTTGATACTTTCCTTCTATAATTTTTTGACGAGCTATACTTCCGCCGGTGACTATAAACAAAGAGATTTGGTACTGGTGATAGACTTCTAATAAGTTTTTAAGATTACATTTTCCACAACCTTGACAATTATTAATGTCTATAATGATATTTTGATGACACTCTGAGTTTTGTAGGCAATGGGGAGCTAAAATAAGAAGTTTATTTGTATTAATCTTTATCCATTTTTTTTTAAGAATAAAATTATTAGCTTTTATATGGAGAGAAATTAATTTTTGATCTGAAACAAATAACAGTTTACCAACTTCTATAACTATTACAAAAAAGAGATTAATTAGGTAAATAAGAATTTTTGCTAAAACATACATAGGAATTTCTTTTTTTGGATAAGAATGTGAATGTGAATATTTTGCTGAAAATATCCATTTTAATTGCCATGTTATCGTCTATATTTTTTTATTAAATCTATTACAATATCAACAACTCTTTCAACCTGCTGAGGAGTCATTTTTTGATATAAGGGCAAAGATATTATACGGTCATACAAAGATTCAGAAACAGGAAAGTCTTTATATCTATAGTTAGAATTATCTTTAAAATATTTATGCATATGAAGAGGGAGGTAGTGGACATTGGTGCCAACTCCTAACTCTCGCAATTTTCTTACGAATTCATTACGATTGATAGATAACCTATCTAAGTTTAGTTTTATTACATATAAATGCCAGGAAGTTTTAACTTCTGGTAGAATAGTAGGAATATCAATTTCTGGAATCTGAGAGAAAGATTGGTTGTACATTTGGGCATATTGGTCTCTAATCTTTTGAAACTTAACTACTTTCTTAAGCTGGCTGACACCCATTGCTGCTTGAATATCCATCATGTTGTACTTAAACCCTAAATCACTTACTTCATAAAACCAAAAATCTTCACTACAGACTCTTTTCCAAGCGTCTGTTTCTATGCCAAAAAATCGTAATCTCTTAGCTTTGTCAGCTATTTCTTGATTATCTGTAGCAATCATACCTCCTTCGCCTGATATAATGTTTTTAACAGCATGAAAACTAAAACATACTCCAGAACCAAAAGAGCCAATTTTTTTACCTTTATATTCTGCGCCTATGGCATGAGCGGCATCTTCTAATAAAAGAAGATTATGTTTTTGAGCAATTTCTTTTATCTCATCTAATTGAGCAGGTTGTCCAGCATAGTGGGTTAGAAGTATAGCCTTGGTTTTTTTAGTAATGGCAGCTTCAATTTTAGAAGGGTCGATATTAAAAGTATCTTCTCTAACATCTACAAAGATTGGTATAGCTTTTTGATATATTATGGCATCGCAGGTAGCTATAAAAGTAAAAGGAATAGTGATAACTTCATCTTTTTCTCCAATGCCAAGACTAGCTAATAATACATGCAAAGATGCGGTGCAAGAGTTTAAAGCCACTGCATATTTGCATCCAAAGTATTCTTTTAGTTTTTCTTCAAATTCTATAACCTTAGGGCCAGAAACAATCCAACTTGACTTTAAAACATCTAAAACAGATTGAATATCATCTTCTTCTAATGAATGGGATACAAAAGGAATAAATTCTTGGTTCATTTTATATGCTTTAGTATTAGATTAACAATAGTGTCAACACAATCTTCTTTTAGCTCTGGATACATAGGAAGAGATAAAACTTCCTTAGCTGCAGCTTCACTTTCCGGGAAGCTTTCTTCTTTGTATTTTAAATATGAAAAGGCTTCCTGGAGATGAAGAGGAATAGGATAGTGAATAGCTGTAGGTATTCCTTCTTCTAAAAGCTTGCTTTTTAAAGAGTCTCTATTTTTTACTCTAATGGTGTACTGATTATATACATGATAATTATGAGATTCTACATAAGGGGTCTTAATTTCTGGATGGTTGAGAAGATTTGAATAAATATTAGCTTTGTTTCTTCTTTTTTCTGTCCATTCATCTAAGTATCTTAATTTTACTCTTAATATAGCAGCTTGAATAGTATCTAAGCGAGCATTAGTCCCAATATATTTATGAACATATCTGATAGCTGACCCATGAACCCGAAGCATTCTTAGTTTTTGATTAAGCTCATCATCATTAGTAAGAATCATTCCTCCATCTCCATAACAGCCTAAGTTCTTAGCAGGGAAGAAACTTAAAGCTCCTACATGTCCCATGGAGCCAACTTTTTTGCCTTTATATTCTGCACCAATAGCTTGGGCAGCATCTTCCATAACAAATAGGTTGTATTTTTTAGCTAACTCCATAATAGGAGTCATATCTGCTGGCTGGCCATATAAATGAACTGGGATTAAAGCTTTGGTTTTAGGGGTAATAATATTTTCTATTTTGGAAATGTCTATATTAAATGTAAAGGGGTTAATGTCGACAAAAACTGGTTTAGCTCCACAAAGGGCAATAGCTTCAGCTGTAGCTATAAATGTAAAAGGAGTAGTTATTACCTCATCACCAGGTTTAAGATCTAAAGCCAATAAAGGAAGAAACAGAGCGTCAGTTCCTGAAGACACTCCTATGGCATATTTCACTTGGCAGTAATTAGCAATTTCTTCTTCTAATAAAGTTACTTCTTCTCCTAAGACAAAAGAACTGCTTTCTAAAACTTTTTTAATAGCTGTATTAACTTCATCTTCAATAAGTTTATATTCAGCCTTTAAGTCTACTAAAGGTGCGATAAGGTTTTTATTATTCATTTTAAACTACCTTAGTTACTTTATTATTATTGTCTACATATACTGTTTTAAGTCGATGGTTTTTAGCGATATTATCTTCCAACATGACATAAGAGATAAAGATTACTATATCATCTGGTTCTGCCCAACGAGCTGCTGCTCCGTTCATGCAGATAGTTCCAGAATTACGCTTGCCTTCTATAACATAGGTTTCTACTCTTACTCCATTATTTAAATTAACAATTTGCACTCTTTCTCCAGAAATAATATCTGCTTTTTCCATTAGCTCTTGGTCGATAGTTACACTTCCTTCATAAGTTAAATTAGTTTCAGTAACTTTGGCTCGGTGAATCTTTGATTTACACATAAAACGATACATTTAATTCTTCCTCCAGATTATACTATCTATTAAACGAGCTTTCTCAAACCTGACTGCCAAAGCAATTAAAGCTTCATTGGAAATATATTTCAAATCACTAAGGTGAACAGGATCGCATATTTTAATATATTCTACATTAGCTAAATGTTCTTTGACGATTATCTTGTTTATTTGATCTATTATTATTTTAGGATCTTTGATATTTTTATCTAAGAGAGAAAGAGCTTTTTTTAAAGATTTATACAAAACATAAGTTTGCTTTTTTTCTTCTTGGCTTAGGTATTTATGTCGAGAGCTCAATGCTAAGCCATTCTCATCTCTAATAGTAGGTAGAACTATAATTTCAATATCAAAATTTAAGTCCCTAACTAGTTTTTTTATTATCTGAGTTTGCTGATAATCTTTAGCTCCAAAATATGCCCGATGAGGATTAGTGATATTGAATAGTTTGGTAACAATAGTAGCTACGCCTTCAAAATGTCCAGGACGATATTCTCCACATAGATTAGAACTTAATTTTTCTACATTTACAAAAGTTAAAAACTCTTCAGGATACATTTCTTTTAAAGAAGGAGCAAAGACTGTATCTACTTGAAGTTCTTGACAAATATTTAAATCATTATCTAAAGGACGAGGATAATTTTTATAATCATTTTGGTCATTAAACTGAATAGAGTTTACAAATATACTTACGATAGTCCAGTCATTATTTTTTTTACATTCTTTAATTAAACTTATATGTCCTTGATGTAAAGCCCCCATAGTAGGAACGAAGCCAATCTGCTTCTTTTCTGCTCTTAAACAAAAGCTTATTTTTTGTATTTCTTTAACACTTGTAATTATTTCCATTACTTTAAACGCAAGTTTATAGCGAACTCAGATTAGGTGATAAATCAATTATGACTTAGTTTATTTGGATGTTTAACCTTTTCTATGAACTTAATACCTTTGACGGAGAAGGAATTCTTGTGCTATCAAGCTTTAATTATCAAATTGCATTTGTATGAAATAAATGATTAATAAAATCATTAAAGGGTGTTCTTAATAATGTATGAACACCCTTTAATTAAGAATAGCCGATGTAATAAATTATTAATTATTGTTTTTTTTATGAGCTGTTTTATAAATATGACAACTTTTACAACGATCTTTGTTATCACGTTTACAGCAGGGTATATTATTAGTATCCCAACAATTAGTACCATTTTTATAAGCATTACAAATCATATAACAACTTACAGGGCAGCACCTAACTTCAAAACATCTCTTCATGTTTTCTCCTAATACTTACTTACGCTTAATGATATTAATA
>JASEGW010000129.1 GCA_030017825.1 bacterium
CTCCAAATCGCCTTTCTACCGTATATTATCAAAAAAGTTGCGGAATTGCTGAAATGAGGGGTATTTTTATTGACATAAGTTTGTAATTATAGTAAAATAGAAAAATAAGTATGCGCGCCCGTAGCTCAGCTGGATAGAGCGGTGGACTTCGAATCCAAAGGTCGTAGGTTCGAATCCTACCGGGCGTGCCAAAATAGCTCTTTGAATTAAATTATTATACTAATACAATGGTATTATTTAGTTTATATGGGCCGTTAGCTCAGTAGGCAGAGCAGGTGACTCTTAATCACAAGGTCATAGGTTCGACTCCTATACGGCCCACCAGTTAAAATATTTCATTATATAGAAATAATTTGTTATTAAGCTTGTTTTTACCTTCCTGAATTGCTATGAGGAAAATCATAGATTTAATCAAAGTTTGCTCCATATTTGTTCCACTTAAGCGTGTATGTTTTATGTCAAGATTAGATTTGATGATATTAAATTTATTTTGAAATTATTAATCTTTATTGATGTTGTAGTTTAGAATTAGGAAATAATCACTATTACGTAACTATTCAGCAATGTTCAATGTAACAACATATTTCCTTAGTGCGAAGTTTAAAAATTAGATTTATGCTGAATAGTTACACTATTGCTATAAAGTAAGATTATTATTAAAGGAAAAGTATTAAGATGATTTCTACCAGTGATTTTAGAAATGGAATGGCTATAGTAGTTGATAATGAGTTATATTATATTATAGAATTCCAGCATGTAAAGCCTGGCAAAGGAGGTGCTTTTGTCCGCACGAAACTTAAAAAATTAAAAAGCGGGTCGTGTGTTGATAAAACTTTTCGAGCTGGAGAAAGATTTGAAAGAGCAGAATTGTTTCAAAGAAAGGTTGAGTATTTATACAAAGTAGAAAACTTATATTATTTTATGGATTATGAGACTTATGAAGAGATTAATATTTCTGAAGAGATATTAAATGACAAGATATTATATTTAAAAGAAAACATGGAAGTTACATTTTTAGAATACCAAAATAAAGTGATTGATGTAGAATTACCTATTTTTATTAATTTAAAAGTAGTAGTTACAGAACCTGGCATGAAAGGCAATACGGTTTCCCAAGCTATGAAGCCTGCAACTTTGGAAACAGGATTAACTGTTAGTGTGCCTTTATTTGTAAACATTGATGACGCGATAAAGGTGGATACTCGTAGTGGTTTATATATGGAAAGAGTATAGAAAGCTAAAACTACAGAACAAGAATTAAAATTCTTGCAATAGTTTAGCTAACCACAGAGGTTACAGAAGAAAACCTTAGGGTAGGTTTATGTAAAAGATACTCCTTTTGGGCTTATATCTTGCTTGGACAACTAAAGCTGTAGCAGAATTTAACAATAAATCGAGAACTCAGAAAAAAAGGCATTTTCTTAATATTATTGTTTAATCTTTGTGTGCTTTACGGTAACTATTATAAAAATTTTGGTTATAAGGTGTTAAATATGAACTTAGAAATAATAAAAAGATATGTAGATTTAATGGATAAAGAGAATTTAATAGAACTTGAAGTTGAAGATGGGGAATTTAGAGTATCTTTAAAGAAAGAGTTTGAAAAAAGTGATAAAGATAAAGGTTATATAGAAGAATCTATGTTAGAGGAAAAAGAATCTAAGATAGAAAATGATATTGTAGAAATTACTTCTCCGATGGTAGGAATTGTGCATTTATCAAAGCTAAAAATTGATTCTAATATTAACAAAGGCGATCTCTTATGTACAGTAGAAGCTATGAAAGTAGAGAATAAAATAAAATCTAATCATAAAGGTGTAATCATAGATATTTATATTGAAAGCAATACTCCTGTGGAATATGGCCAGAAGATGTTTTTAATAAAAAAGATTACTGAATGAGGTGAAATATTATTGTTTAAAAAAATTCTAATTGCTAATAGAGGTGAAATTGCTTTAAGAATTATCCGAGCGGCTAAAGAGCTTGGCATTGCTACTGTAGCCGTGTATTCTCAAGCAGATGAGAACTCCTTGCATGTGCGATTTGCTGATGAGTCTGTATGTATAGGACCAGCACCTAGCAAGCAAAGTTATTTAAATATACCTGCTATTATTAGTGCTGCTGAAATTACTGGAGTAGATGCCATTCATCCTGGTTATGGATTTTTGGCTGAAAATGCTACTTTTGCTGATATTTGCGAGGACCATTTATTTAACTTCATTGGCCCCAGCCCCAAGTCTATGAGAATGATGAGCGATAAGTCTATTGCCAGAAGCAAGGCTTTAGAAGTAGGGGTTTCTGTGGTTCCTGGCACAGGTCTTATTACTTATACACAGGAAGCGGTTGATAAAGCTAAAGAAATTGGTTATCCGATAATTATCAAAGCTGTGGCTGGCGGTGGTGGAAAAGGAATGCGTATTGTCTATAACAGCAATGAAATGGAAGAAAATATAAATATTGCTCGCAGAGAAGCAGAATCTGCTTTTGACAATGATGGCTTATATATTGAAAAATATATAGAAAAACCTATTCATGTGGAAGTTCAAATATTAGCTGATAATTATGGCAATATAATCCATTTAGGAGAAAGAGATTGCTCTATTCAATATCGACATCAAAAACTATTAGAAGAATCTCCCTCTCCAAATGTTAATGAAAAGCTTAGATATAAATTAGGAAAGAGTGCTATCAAGATAGCTAAAAATATTGAGTATACTGGTGCGGGTACCGTGGAGTTTATTTTAGATGAAAAGAAGTATTATTATTTTATAGAGATGAATACTCGCATTCAAGTAGAGCATCCAGTAACAGAAATGGTTACAGGTTTTGATTTAATAAAAGAGCAAATAAAGTTAGCTTATGGAGAAAAGCTTAAAATATCTCAAAAGGATGTAAATATTAAGGGACATGCCATAGAATGTCGCATAAATGCCCAGAATACTACTAATGGTTTTTCTCCTAGTTGTGGAAAGATAACTAGCTTAAATATTCCAGGGGGTTATGGTATTAGGGTTGATACCCATATTTATGCTGAATATGAAGTTCTTCCAAATTATGATTCTTTGATTGCAAAGTTAATTGCTTATGGAAAAAGCAGAAACGAGGCTATTTCATGCTTGCTTCGCGCTTTGGATGAGTTTGTTGTAGAAGGAGTAAAAACTACTATTCCTTTACACAAAAAGATATTAAGCGAAGAAAATTTTAGAAAGGGAGATGTACATACTAATTATTTAGGCTCTCTGAGACAAGAAAAATAAATATAAGTGAGTTTCTTGGTGTTCTAAAGTGTTTTCCTAAATATCTGCATGTTGAATAATTACCATTTATCTTTAAACTATAGTTTAAAGATAAATACATATCAATTATTTTAGGATATTATAAATAAATTCCCAAAATAGAAAATAGAAGGGGAGGCAAAGATGGAAGAAAGGGTAGATCAAGGGATAGGTATGGTAAAAATCTCTGATGAAGTTGTAGGAACTATTGCTGGACTTGCTACTTTGCAAGTAGATGGCATATCAGGGATGAGTGGTGGAATTGGAGAGGGTATTGTCAAGCTATTAACTGGCTCTCAATTGACCAAAGGAGTAAAAGTTGAGGTTGGCGGAGAAAAGGAAGTGGTTATAGATGTTTCTGTGGTAGTGGATTATGGAGTAAATATACCAGAAGTAGCTTGGAAAGTCCAAGAAAATGTGAAGCAAGCAGTGGAAAAAATGACTAGTTTAATAGTAGTAGGAGTAAATGTATATGTGCAGGGTGTTTATATTAAAAAAGAAGAACAAGATATTAATAAGAAAGAGATGCAAATTTTAGGAGGATAATGGTGAAGATAATAAGTAGATTTTTTATAAGTTTAACTATTTTATTGCTTATGATTGTTGGAGCAGTTTTTATTCTTATCAGTAGCAAGTTATTTTCTATACAAATAATAGAGAGTTATGTTAAAGGTAATATGCAATTATTTTATTTAGCTACTGGCACTGCTTTTTGCGTAATAAGCTTTTTGTCTATTTATACTGCTATCAGTAGCGCTAAGCAAGAAAAAGTAGTTACTATTTCTGGAGATTTAGGAGATGTGGAGATTTCTCTATATGCTTTAGAAGATTATATAAAGAGAATTTGCATTAAAGAATCTTTTGTAAAAGCAGTTTCTGTGAAAATTCTATTGAAAAGAAAAAATATTATTACCAAAATTAAAGCTAGTATTTGGTCTGGTTATAATATTCCAGAAATAGTTTCTAAAATTCAAACTAATATTAGAGCTTTTTTAGAAAATGATCTTAATTTAGGCGAAGAGAGTGATATTAGAGTGTGTATTTCTAAAATTATTCCTCTAAATGGTAAGGAAAAAGTTAAATCAATAGTTCTTAAGGAAGAGGAAGAAAAAGAAAGGGCTATCTTATGAATAGTAGTTTAACAGAAAGAATAAAAAAGATAATTAGCAAATACCCCGGAAGGTTTGCTGGAGTAATCATAGGGTTAATTATAGGACTAATTATTGTTATTTTTGGAGCTTTGAAGACCTCTATTATTATTTTATGTGTAGTAGGAGGGTTTTTTATCGGGAAATCTAAGGAAAGATAGAAGGACAGAAAACAGAATTCACAAACTCCAAAGCTCCTTATATTTTTCAATTAATGCTCAAAATATTAGACTTACTGCGAAATAAATCAGTTATTTTACAAAAATGCTATAATTC
>JASEGW010000012.1 GCA_030017825.1 bacterium
ACATAATATCGGTAGAAAACCATATACAAATTAATCAGTTCCGTAGGAACGATATATTGGTAGAATAGACTTACTGCAAAATAAATCAGTTATTTTACAATAAGTCTATTATAGTAATATAACCTGAGTTCGATATAAGAACATAAGAATATGTTCCTTTATTTTAAGTTTAAGAATTAATATTTCTTCGCCAAATTAAAATCTTAACAAAAATATTAATCCTTAAACTCATATTTAAATCGAATTCAGGTTAATATATATTGAAAAATAATTTAAAATGTGATATAAGTAAAAGTTATTTTTAGAGGAAATGTTAAATCTTGATAGAGTTAATTAAGAGCCGTCGTAGCATAAGAGAGTTTACACAAGAGGAGGTTAGCGAGGACTTAATAGAGAAAATAATAGAAGCAGGAAAATGGGCACCATCAGGGTTAAATAATCAACCTTGGAGATTTTTAATAATAAGAAAACAAGATAAAATAGAAGAAATTTCTAAATATACGAAATATAAAAAAACAGTGAATTCTGCAAAAGTACTTATTATAGTTTTTTTAGATAAAGGAAGCTCTTATAATTATATTAAAGATGTGCAAGCCATTGGTGCTTGCATTCAAAATATGTTGCTTTTTATTCATGAATTAGGGTTAGGAGCCTGCTGGATTGGAGAGATTCTTAATCAAAGTGAAGAATTAAATAGATATTTAAGAGTAAAAGATAATTTAGAATTAATGGCAGTGTTAGTTATCGGACATCCGGTAAAAAAAGAAAGGAAATCCTCTCGAAGAGATATACAAGATTTAGTTATAGGATGGGGATAGGGTTATGGGGAAAGTAAGATATAATTTCTTTATTTCTGGATTAGTGCAAGGGGTATGTTTCCGGGCAGCGACATGTTCAGAGGCTAACCAATATAAAGTATTTGGATGGGTTAGGAATTTGGCTGATGGCAGAGTCGAAGTGATGGCAGAAGGTGATAGGGAAAGTGTGGCAAAATTAATTGAATTTTGCAAGCATGGTCCTTTAGGAGCTAGGGTAGATAGGGTTGAGGTTAAAGAAGAAGAATACTTGGGCGAGTTTAGTAATTTTATCATAAAATATAGATTTTAAAAGGAGATAATATGGAAATAAAAGCAGTAGTGTTTATGCTTCTTGGTGGATTGGGACTACTTATGTACGGCATAAAGCTTATGGGTGATGGTGTGCGGCGAGTTGCTGGCACCAAGATGCGTAATATCCTAAAAATGCTTACCAAGAATGCTTTTATAGGACTCTTGGTAGGTACAGGTATAGTAGTCATTACCCAGAGTAGTAGTGCTATGATGGTTATGACTGTGGGTTTTGTAAATGCTGGACTTATGACTCTAAGGCAATCCATAGGTGTTATGTTAGGAGCTAATATTGGAACAACCTTTACCGCCCAATTAATAGCTTTTAAGTTAGAAGATTATGCTTTGCCGGCCATAGGTATTGGCATGATGTTGAATCTATTTAGTAGAAGAAAGTATTACAAAGATATAGGTATGGTATTGTTAGGTTTTGGGATGTTGTTTTTGGGTATAGTAACCATGAGTAAAAGTGTGTACTTTTTAAGAGAAAGTCAAACGGTTAGAGATATATTTGTAAACTTTGGCCAAAAACCTATTTTGGGGGTTTTAGCAGGAACTATTGTTACCATGATTATTCAAAGTAGTAGCGCTACTATAGCTTTAACTATGGCTATTGCTGCTGAGGGTTTAGTAGACTTTAAAGGAGCTGTTGCTCTGGTTTTAGGCGATAATATTGGAACTTGCATTACCTCTCAAATAGCAGCTATTGGCACCTCTATTTCTGCTCGACGCACAGCTTGGTCGCATACTATAAATAATATAATAAGTGCTATTGTAGTTTTGCCTGTAATTACTCCTTTTACAGAATTTATTGAAAGCATTTCTGTAAATGCAAGCATATCTCGTATGGTGGCAAATTCCCATACTATTTATAATATAATAACTTCTTTAATGTTTTTACCAGTGATTAACTGGTTTGTTAAACTATTAACCTGGATTGTGCCAGGAGAAGATATGACAGAGGATGGTGCTCCCAAGTATTTAGATGAAAGACTTATAAGTACTCCTAGTATTGTGGTGGAAAATGTTAGAAGAGAGTTGGGAAGAATGCTAAAGATTACCACAAGGATGGTGTGTAACTGTATGGATAGCTTGATAGAAAATAAAATAGAACACTTAAAAGATATTAAAGCAAATGAAGATGTAGTAGATGACTTGCAAGATTCTGTTTCCAGATATCTAATAAAATTTTCAGAAACATCTTTGTTGCCAGAATACTCCAAGATGATTCCTTCTCTTCTTCACTGCAATAATGATATTGAAAGAATAGGTGACCATTGTGAGAATTTAGCAACACTTGCTGAGAGAAAAATAGATAATAAACATGATTTTAGCGAAGAAGCTGAAAGAGAATTAAAAAAGCTATACCAGGAAATAAAGGATATGATTAGAGATGCTGATGTTGCTTTAATAGATGGAAGTCAAAATGCTGCAAAACATGTATTTAGAAGAGAAACTGTAATAAATCAAATGGTTGAAACATACAGCGATACTCATATAAATAGACTTTCCAAAGGTGAATGCAAGCTCCAATCAGGTATTATATATATAGATGTAATGAAAAATTTAGAAAAAATCGGTGATCATTTGGTAAATATAGCTCAGGCTGTAATAGGGGAATTAAGGTGGGATGAAGAATTAGAAGATAGATAATAATAAAAATAACTTTATGGATTTTATAAAATTATAAGAAAATATGTAACTATTCAGCAATGTTCAATGTAACAACATATTTCCTTAGTGCGAAGTTTAAAAATTAATATTTCTTCGCCAAATTAAAATCTTAACGGAAAATATTATAAGAGAGAATGATGTTTTTTGTTGACAAATGGAAGGAATATATGTTAAAAATAACAAACACTAAGAATATTTATTATTAGCATTAATTGTGAGGTAAATATGTTTGGTATTGGAGTGCCAGAGTTAATTATTATCTTAATTATTGTGTTGATAATATTTGGCGCTGGCAAGCTACCACAGATTGGTAAGGCTTTAGGTAAAGGAATAAAAGAATTTCAAAGCGCAGCCAAGGGTGAAACAGAAGAAGAAAAAGATAAAGAGAAGCAGCGGGTAGAAGAGAAAGAAGATTAGCATGTTTGGAATAGGAATGTCGGAATTAATAATAATATTAGTAATAGCTTTATTAATTTTTGGACCTAAAAATCTACCAAATATAGGAAAAGCTTTAGGAAGAGGAATTAGGGAGTTTAAAAAAGCTTCTAGCGAGCTAAAAGAAGAGCTAGAAGTAGTTGAAAAAAAGTGTGATGAAGATATAAAAGAAGGTCAAGAAAAAGGATAAGTTTTTTATCTTTATCACACTTTTTTTATGTGCATTATAGCAGGTATTAGTCAAAAGTTCCCATAAAACAAACATAAGGATTCAATGGGTCGAGGGATCAATCAAGGATTCAAGTAAAATCATAAGGAATCCATCACTCGAACCCTCGAATCCTTGAGTCCTTGAATCCTTTTACAAAAACATGAGAACTTTTGGTTAATAAGTGCTATAATAGGAATAGGAAAATGAAATATCAAGTTAGTATTTTTAATGATTTAACTGAGTTTCTAAATGAAATAAAAGATCGCACTGGATATGATTTAAAAGAGTGTTATCAGTGCGGAAAATGTACAGCGGGTTGCTCTACCTGTTTTGCTATGGACAAAACGCCTAATCAGATAATTCGCATGATACAACTTGGGATGAGAAAAGAAGTGTTGGAAAGTAAGACTATATGGCTTTGCGCAAGTTGTGAAACTTGTACTACTCGTTGTCCTAGGGAGATAGATGTAGCTAAAGTGATGAATACCCTACGACTTATAGCTCAGAGCTGTCCCGAAGAAGTGAAAATAAGCAGTGAAGTATCTGATGTTCCTTTAATGAGTAAGATATTTCTATGGACCGTGAAATACACTGGCAGGCTTTATGATTTTGGCTTAATAGCTTTATATAATAACTTATCTGGAAACTTCTTTAAGGATATGATGAAAGGCCCTCTTATGTTTAAAAAAGGGAAGCTAAGTATTCTACCTCACAAGGTAAAAAATATTAAAGCTATAAAGAGGATATTTAAAAGAGCAGAGGAGCTTTCAGAATGAAATATGCTTACTATCCTGGCTGTGCTCTCCATGCTACGGCAATAGAATTTGATAAGTCAACCAGAGAAGTTTGTGTTGCTTTAGATATAGAATTGCAAGAAATGGAAGATTGGAATTGTTGTGGCGCTGCTGCTGCTCATATGACTAACGAACTTTTAGCCGATTCTCTTCCAGCTAAAAATTTAGCTATTGCTTCCAAGATGGGTTTAGATATTACTTCACCTTGCGCTATCTGCATAAATCGTCTTAAAACTGCAAACAAAGAAATTAATGAAAGCCAAGAGATAAAAGAAAAAGTATCTCAAGTTATTGAAGAAAGTTATGATGGCCAGGTAAAGGCTCGCTTATTATTAGATATTTTAGCAACCGATATAGGTATAGATAAAATTAAAGAAAATGTAATAAAAGAATTAAAAAACTTAAAGGTTGTTTCTTATTATGGTTGCCTAGTTACTCGTCCTAAAGATGTAGCCCAATTTGACAATGTAGAAGATCCCCAAAGTATGGATAATTTAATGGCAGCTACTGGCGCAAAAGCAATAGATTGGCCATTTAAAACAGTATGTTGTGGAGCGGATTATGGAACTCCACGCACTGATATAGTTTTAAAGATGGCTAATGATATTTTATCTATGGCTAAAGATTTAGGAGCAGATACTATTGCCGTTACTTGTCCCCTTTGCCAAATGAATTTAGAACTACGACAGAAAGATGTAGAGAAAGAGTATGGGGAGATTTATAATATGCCTATTTTATATTTTACAGAAGTATTGGGGCTTTCTTTTGGAATAGAACCTAAGGCTTTAGGCTTAGATAAACATATTGTAGATGCCATGGGATTATTGATGAGGAAAGGATTAATTTAAGGAGTATTCATGTCACGTATTGGAGTATTTATTTGTTGGTGTGGTGCTAATATCTCTTATATGGTGGACTGTCCTAAAGTAGCCAAAGAGATGTATCGCCATCCTAATGTGATATTTTCTACAGATTATCGTTATATGTGTTCTGATCCTGGAAGAGACTTAATTATGAATTCTATCAAAGAATATAACTTGGATAGAGTGGTGGTAGCTTCTTGTTCTCCTCGTATGCATGAGAAGACTTTTCGTAGTTTTTCTCAAGCAGGTGGAGTTAACTGGTATATGTGCGAGATGGCTAATATCAGAGATCAATGCTCTTGGTGTCATAGTAATTATGATAAAGCTACCCAAAAAGCCATTGATTTAGTCTTAATGGCTATAGCTAAAGTTAATAAAAATAAACCTTTAACTAAGATGAAGGCTCCGGTAACCAATCGAGCTATGGTTGTTGGAGGGGGGATTACTGGTATCCAAGCAGCTATTGATTTAGGAATCGCAGGATATGAGACAGTTTTAGTAGAAAAGACACCCAGTATAGGTGGAAAGATGGCTATGTTGGATAAGACTTTTCCTACTTTAGACTGTTCTGCTTGCATCTTAACTCCAAAAATGGTAGAAGTTGCTCAAAATGAAAATGTAACTATGCATACTTATTCTGAAATTGAAGAAGTTGGTGGTTATATTGGAAACTTTGAAGTAAAAGTTCGCAAAAAAGCTCGCAGTATAGATGAGGATGAATGTACTGGTTGTGGTTTATGCGCTTCTAATTGTTTGGTTAAAAATATTGCTTATGTGGATAAAAAGAGAAGGGCTATAGAATTAGAGCCTGCAGATTTGGAAAAAATTAATAACATTATTAAGAATTACACAGCTTCAGCTGATAACTTATTGGCTATTATGCAAGACATTCAAGCCGAATATCGTTATATTCCTCAAGATATATTACGATATGTTGCTGAAAGATTAAATATTCCAGCTGCTCAAGCTTATAATATTGCTACTTTCTTTTCAATTTTTAGTTTAACTCCTAAGGGAGAGAATGTAGTTAATGTATGTCTGGGGACCGCTTGCCATGTAAAGGGAGCACCTATGATAATGGATGCTTTAGAGAGAGAGCTTGGGATAAAGGATGGAGAAACAACAAAGGATTTAAAATATACTCTGCAAAGTGTGCGTTGTCTTGGTTGTTGTGCTCTGGCTCCAGTGATTACTGTAAATGGAGTAGCTCATGGAAATCTTAAATCTGGTGATATAGCTGGTATATTAAAGCAATACGCTTAAAGGATACTTAAAGGGTAATTATGAAGATAAGATCAATGAAAGATTTAGAAAAAATTAAAGAAGAAGGAAAGAGATTAATCTATCCAGAAAAAACAAAAATTACTATTGGTATGTCAACTTGTAACATAGCAACTGGCTCAGAAAATGTATTGAAAGCTGTAGAAGAGACAGTAAAAAGAAATAATCTTGATGTAGTAATTTCCAAAAGTGCTTGCATGGGTTTTTGTCAAATAGAGCCTATTATGGATATTATTCAACCAGGAAAGCCTAGAATTATTTATCAAAAACTAAATCCATTGAAAGTTTCTGAAATTATTGATGATCTATCCAAAGGTAGCATAAATACTAAATATGCTTTTTATAAGATGGATATAAAAGTAAAAGATGATAGTATTAATATAACTTCGTATAAGGATATAGGTTTTTATAACAAGCAAGAAAAGATAGTCTTGGAGTACTGTGGTATTATAGATCCTGAGAGCATAGAAGAATATATTGCCACAGATGGGTACTTTGCTTTGCATAAAGTTCTTACTGCTGCATCTCCTGAGCAGATAATCGAAAATATTACTAAGTCAGGGCTTAGAGGTAGAGGCGGAGGAGGTTTTCCAGCAGGAATCAAGTGGAATACTACCAAGCGTGCACCTGGTGAGCCAAAATATGTAGTCTGTAATGCTGATGAAGGAGATCCTGGGGCTTATATGGATAGAAGCTTGCTTGAAGGAAATCCTCATAGTGTGCTCGAGGGAATGATTATTGGAGCTTATGCTATTGGAAGTAGTGAGGGTTATGTGTATGTGAGAACAGAATATCCTTTGGCTGTGCAAAATATAAATATTGCTATTTCCAGAGCTAAAGAAATGGGCCTTTTGGGAGAGAATATTTTAGGAAGTGGTTTTAATTTTGATTTAAAAGTAGTAAGAGGTGCTGGGGCATTTGTTTGCGGAGAATCAACGGCTCTTTTTGCTTCTGTTGAGGGAAGGGTTGGAGAACCACGAGCAAAATATATTCGAAGTGCAGAGAAGGGACTCTGGGATAAGCCTACCAATCTCAATAATGTAGAAACTTGGGCTAATGTTCCTTTGATAATCAATAGAGGAGTTAAATGGTATACTGATATAGGCACTGAAGGTAGCAAGGGGACAAAGATATTCTCATTGGTGGGAAAGATAAATAATACTGGTCTTGTGGAAGTTTCTATGGGAGCAACCTTGAGACAGATAATTTATGATATTGGGGGAGGAATTCCTAAGGGGAGAAAGTTTAAAGCAGTGCAGACAGGAGGTCCTTCAGGTGGATGTCTGCCAGAGGAATTTTTAGATATACCTGTTGATTTTGATGAGCTGACCAAAGTAGGTTCTATGATGGGTTCAGGTGGCATGATTGTTATGGATGATCGAACCTGCATGGTAGATGTAGCTAAATTCTTTTTAGATTTCTTAAAAGATGAGTCTTGCGGAAAATGTGTTCCTTGTAGAGAAGGTGTTGTCCAGATGCATGCCATTCTTACAGATATATGCAATGGTGTAGGAAAAGAAGAAGATATCGAAATACTTACAGATTTATCTCTGACTTTAAAAGATGCTGCCTTATGTGCTTTGGGAACCACTGCAGCAAATCCAGTGCTTAGCACTTTAAAGCATTTTGAAAATGAATACTATGAGCATATCAGAGATAAAAAATGTTGTGCAGGAGTATGTAAGGAATTAGTAACTTATGCCATAGATAGCGAAAAGTGTAAAGGTTGTGGACTTTGTGCTAAAGATTGTCCACAAGATGCAATAACAGGAGAAAAAGGCAAAGCATATAGCTTAGATATTAGCAAATGTGTTAAATGTGGCGTATGTTTTGAAGCATGTAAGTTTGAAGCTGTAATAGTTAAGTAAGGAAGAAGTAAGAGGCGAGAGGTAGGAATCAAGAAATAGATAAAAACCAGAACAAAAGAATAAAATAACCTGAATTCGACATAAGAATATGTTCCTTTATTTTAAGTTTAAGGATTAATATTTCTTCGCTAAATTGAAATTTTAACGAAAAATATTAACTCTTAAACTTATATTTAAATCGAACTCAGGTTAAATTAAGTTAAGATATGTCTATTGAAAGTTTGTTGGAAAGAATAAAAAGGCTTGTTAAAGATAAACACTATCGCGTGAAGATTCATTCAGTTCGACATATGATAGAAGAAGGCTTTTCTGAAAAAAATATTGTTAGTGCCATAACAGGAGATAGTAAGATAATTGAATTATATGATGAAGATAAGAGATGCTTAATATTAGGAAAATTTCTATGGTATAAAGGAGTAGATTCACCAATTCATGTAGTTTGTGATTATTCAAATAAAAAGATAATTGATATTGTGACAGCATATATTCCACAAAAACCTTGGTGGATTTCACCAACGCAAAGAGCGAGAAAACAATGAAGAAGATAGATATTGCAAAAGAGTCATGTTCTGAGTGTGGAGGTAAACTCGAAAAGAGATACATCTCTCAAGAGTTTGAGAGGGAGGGAGTGGTAGTAAAACTTTCTGGAATAATGGCTTTAGTTTGCATTAATTGTGAAGATATATATTTCCAACCAGGTGGTGCTGATAAAGTTGCTGAAGCTGCAAATTCGCTCTTTAAGCTTGCTATTATAGAAGATCAACATAAACACCAACTATCAGCTCGAATATGTAAGGCATAGTTGAAAAAATAGAAATGACAAATACGAAATGAGAAATGCTAATGGTTAAATTTACTTTAAATGGAAAGACAGTAGAGGCAGAAGAAAGTAAGACTATATTGCAGGTAGCTACTGATGCTGGAATAAAAATACCTACTTTATGCTATCATCCTGCCATAGAGCCTTATGGTGGTTGCCGATTATGTATAGTAGAAATTACTAAAAGAGGAAGAACTAAAGTAGTAGTCTCTTGTATTTATTTAGCAGAAGAGGGCATAGAAGTTAAGACAGATACAGAAAAAATAATAAGGTCTCGTCAAACCATTTTAAAGCTCTTGCTTGCTCGTTGTCCAGAGTCAAAAAAACTAAAAGAGATTGCTGAGCAATTAGGAGTTGCTTCTACTCATTTTAGAATTTCAGATCAAAGTAAAGAGAAGAGAAAGAACTGCATTTTGTGTGGTTTATGTGTTAGGGTTTGTAATGAAGTTATGAAAGTAGGAGCTATAGGTTTTGTAAATCGAGGGTTTAAGAAATTTATTGGAACTCCTTATGATAGTGAGTCTGATGCTTGCATAGGTTGTGGAGCATGTCAAATAGTTTGTCCCACTAGTTCTGTGGACCCTCAAGAAGTATGTGAAGAAGAAATAAAGATTATTCCTTCTGAATATAATATGGGTTTGGAGGCTCGAGGAGCAAATTATGTTCCTTTTCCTCAAGCGGTTCCTAAAACTCCTGCCATTGATAAGAAGTATTGTCTATATTATCAAAGCGATGGTGAGCGATGTGGAGCATGCGAGAAAGTTTGTCCTCGTGGAGCAGTAAAATATGGCCAAGAAGATAAGATTGTGGAAGAGAAAATAGGAACTATTATAGTGGCTACAGGCTATGACCAATATGACCCTATTGCTTACGAAGAATATGGCTATGGAAAGTATAAAGATGTTATTACAGGTCTTCATTATGAAAGAATTGTAAATGCTGCTGGACCTACAGGAGGGCATATTGTCCGACCTTCAGACCATAAAGAGCCTAAAAAAGTTGTCTGGATTCAGTGTGTAGGCTCCCGAGATGAGGCTAAAGGTATTTCTTATTGTTCTAGATTTTGTTGTATGTATACAGCTAAACAAGCTATTCTACTCAAAGATCATTGCCCAGAGTCAGATGCTTATGTATTTTATATGGATATAAGAGCGCCTGGCAAGGATTATGAAGAATTTGTTAAGAAAGCTCAAGAATTTTATGGCGTTAAGTATATTAGAGGCAGAGTGTCCAGGATTTATGAAAAAAATGGACTTTTAGTAGTAAAGGGCGCAGATACCTTAGCAGGAATACAGCTTGAAATTGAAGCAGATTTAGTTGTTTTAGCTTCTGCGGCAGTTGCCCAGGGTGATGCCATAGAATTTGCTCAAAAGCTTCATATTCCTTATAATGCGGATAATTTTTATACAGAATTACATCCTAAACTTGGTCCTTGTGAGACAGTTACAGGAGGAGTATTTTTAGCTGGTTCTTGCCAGTTTCCAAAAGATATTCCAGATAGCGTAGCTATGGCCTCTGGTGCTTCTTCTAAAGCTATGACTATTTTAGCTCATGATGAACTTGAAATAGAGCCTGTTATTGCTAAAGTAAATGAGGAAATTTGTAGCGGATGTTTGACTTGTAAAGATATTTGCGCATATTCAGCTATAGCTGGAAAAGAGATAAAGAATAGAAAAACGGGAGAGCTAATAAATGTAGTAGCTGAGGTTAATAGCTCTCTTTGTCATGGATGTGGAGCTTGCACAGCAACTTGTCGCAGTGGTTCTATTGATTTAGATGGATTTACTAATGAGCAATTATTTGACGAGATAGCGATATTGTAAGTAAATAGTAGTGGGCGTTTTGCCTGTTGAATAAGATAAATATTAGAGGTAATAAATGGCAGATTTCGAGCCAAAAATTGTAGGAATATTATGTAACTGGTGTAGCTATGCTGGGGCTGATTTAGCTGGCACTAGTAGGCTTAAGTATCCAGAAAATATTAGGATTATAAAAGTTCCATGTTCTGGTAGGGTAAATCCTTTATTCATTATAAAATGCTTTCAGCAAGAAGGAATAGATGGTGTTTTGGTTTCAGGATGTCATCCTGGAGATTGCCATTATACAACTGGAAATTACTATGCTCGGCGTAAATTTGCCTTAATGAATAAAATGTTAGATTTTATGGGAATTGAGAAGGGAAGAGTGCAGTTTTCTTGGGTATCAGGTGGTGAAGGAGCTAAGTGGGCTAAAGTAGTGGAAAAAGTGGTTGCTGACATTAAAAAGCTTGGTCCTTTTACTAAGTTTAAGTAAAACTTAAAGGTAAAAATATGATTGAAGATTTAAAAGAGAAAGCTAAAGAGTTATTAACTTCAAAAAAAGTTGATGTAGTTATTGGATATGAAGCTGGCACTTATAAGGATTACGCCAGTCCATCTTTTGCTAAGACTGCTAAAGATGTGGATAGATTTGTCTGGAATAAAAATTGTGTAAATAATTTAGCTATTTACATTACTAAAGCAAAAGGAAAAGTGGGTATTATAGCTAAAGGTTGTGATGTTAAGTCCATTATCGGTATTATTCAAGAAAATCAAATCAATAGGGAAGATGTAGTTATTATTGGAATTGCTTGCGATGGGGTAGAGATAGATGGAGAGAAAGCTGATAAATGTAATTTTTGTGATGTTCATACTCCTAAAATTTATGATATTTTAATTGGAGATAAGATAGAGAGCAAAGAATCTTCTCAAGATAAATATAAAGAGGTAGCTGAAATTGAAAATAAGTCACCTGAAGAACGTTGGAAATATTGGAAAGATACTTTATCTAAATGTATAAGATGTTATGCTTGTCGTCAAGTTTGTCCTTTGTGTTATTGCGATAAATGTTTTGTAGATACTACTGTTCCTCAATGGATACCTATGAGTGTAAATGAAGATAATAATATGATGTTTCATATGATAAGAGCTTATCATATGGCTTCTCGTTGTATTGGATGTGGAGAATGTCAAAGGGCTTGTCCCATGAATATTCCCTTAAATATTTTGTCCAAGAAGATGACCAAGGAAGTAGAAGAGATGTTTGGATATACTCCTGGGGTTGATATAGAGGCAAAGCCAGCTATTCAAGATTTTAACAAAAAAGAAGATCCAGATAAAGAATTTATAATGTAAGAAAATTTTTTGCGATGTGTAGTTTGTAATGAGTAGAGAGCAACTTAATTATTATCTATATTCTACACAAAGAATATGTTCCTTTATTTTAAGTTTAAAGATTAATATTTCTTCGCTAAATTGAAATTTTTACGAAAAATATTAATTTTTCATTTCTTCTTTTTCTTTAAAAATAAAATATTTTTCTAATTTCAATTAATGCTCA
The DNA here is from genome assembly GCA_030017825.1 of bacterium. GTDB lineage: Bacteria > UBA9089 > JAHJRX01 > JAHJRX01 > JAHJRX01 > JASEGW01. Next base: position 12,410 of record JASEGW010000012.1, read on the forward strand.
AAAATATTAATCTTTAAACTTAAGTTAATTTTAAGTTATAAAATTGGAGTTTTCATGGCTGATAAATTGATTTCAAAAGAAGATTTAAATACTTTAATAGACAACTTAGCAAAGGATATAGATGTATTTGCTCCTGTAAAAAAAGGAGATATGTATCTGTATTCTAAGATTTCATCCAGTAAAGATATATCTCTAAATGGAAAAAATACTAAAAAACCTCTAAAAGAGGTATTTTTTGGTCAATCGGAAGAATTAATCTCTTTTAAAACAGCAAAAAAAGAGATAGAAATTATAGAATCAGAAGAAGATGGCAAAAAGAGAGTAATAATTGGATCTCGCCCTTGCGATGCAGCAGCCCTTCCTATCTTAGATGAAGTATTTGGCTGGGATTATAAGGATAGTTTTTATTTGGATAAAAGAGAGCGCACTACTATCATAAGCATAACTTGCAATGAAGTAGAGGAGAGTTGTTTTTGTACCTCTTTTGGAAATATTTCACCATCTTCTAAAGAAGGATCAGATCTTTTGCTAACCGATATAGGTGAAAGTTTTTATGTAGAGGTTGTTACGGATAAAGGAGATGCTATTATTGAAGGTAACAGCAATTTATTTAAAAAAGCAGAGAATATAAGCCAAAAAGATAAAAGGCAGAAAGAAGCAGTAGAAAAAGTAAAAAGAAGAGTAGAGTTAGAAGGATTAAAAGAAAAATTAGATATAAACTTCGAAGATCCTATATGGAAAGAAATATCCCAAAAATGCTTAGGTTGTGCTGCGTGTACTTATTTGTGTCCTACTTGTCATTGTTTTGATATTCAAGATGAGATGAAAAAAAGTACAGGAAAGAGGGTTCGTAATTGGGATAGTTGCGCTTTTGGTCATTTTACCCAGATGCCAGGACATCAACCTCGAACAGAACAGTTTCAAAGATTTAGGCAAAGAGTAATACATAAATTTAAATACTATGTTGATAAATTCAATAAAACTGCTTGCGTAGGCTGTGGTCGATGTATTGAAAATTGTCCTGTCAATATGGATATTACTAAAGTAATAGAAAAAATAGTTAGTAGTTAATAAATAATAAAAGTAGCAAAAAATTATAGCGGTTATTAAGCAAAAGTGCTCATAAATTAAAGGAAGCTTATAATAAAAGTCATATTTCTTTCGCTCATTCTCAACTGCCATCCATGGCAGTTTCTGAGGTAAAGCGTGATTTTACATCCATGTAAAATCTTCACGCTTTAAATCCGCTTAAAGAAAAATGACTTTTATTATAATTAAAATGACCACCTTTGCTTAATATATACTATATATTTCAAAGAGAGAAGGAAGAATGGAAAATATTTATAAGCCTTATATAGCAGAAATAAAAGAGATTGTTAGAGAAACTTCAGATACAACTACTTTCAAGTTGGAGTTTGTGGATGAAGAAGTAAAGAAAAGCTTTGATTTTAAAGCTGGGCAATTTGGAGAATATTCTGTCTTTGGAGTAGGGGAGTGTACTTTTTGTATTGCCTCGTCTCCCACTCGTAAAGGTTATATCGAGTGTAGCTTTAAGAAAGTGGGAAAAGTTACCTCTGTTTTGTATGATTTAAATGTAGGTGATAAGATAGGTTTTCGTGGTCCTTATGGAAATTGGTTTCCTATAGATGATATGAAGGGAAAAAATTTAATATTTGTAGGTGGGGGAATAGGACTTGCTCCTTTGAGGTCTTTAATCTGGAATTGCTTGGATAATAGAGATGACTTTAAGGATATTACAATTATTTATGGTGCTCGAAGTATAAACGATTTAGTATATAAAAATGAGCTTAAAGAGTGGAAAGAGAGAAAGGATATAAACTTTGTAGTTACCGTAGATCCAGGTGGCGAAGATAAAGATTGGAAGGGAAAGGTAGGTTTTGTACCTACGGTTTTAGAAGAAGTAAGTCCATCTAAAAAGAATGCTGTAGTGATTACTTGCGGGCCACCAATAATGATTAAGTTTGTAGTTCTTTCTTTAGTCAAAATGGGTTTTTCTGATGAGCAGATTGTTACTACCTTAGAGATGCGCATGAAGTGTGGGTTAGGAAAATGTGGTCGTTGTAATATTGGCAATGTTTATGTTTGTAAAGATGGCCCAGTGTTTACCTATAAAGAGATAAAGCAGTTTCCTGCTGAGTTTTAAATAATTATTGGTAGGGGAATAAATGTTAAAACCTGAAAAGAATAAGATGCTACGGCGAATTGGAATAATAGCATTAGTTTTAGTGTTATGCGCTATTATTATAGGTCCTTATGCCTTAAAATTAACCGAGCATCCAGATTTTTGTGCTATTTGTCACAATATGAAACCTTCTGTTAATTCCTATAAAGCTTCTTATCACAAAGGCGTAAAGTGTTTCGAGTGTCATTATGAACCTGGATTGATTGGGTTTATAAAAGGAGAAATGGGTATTCCTCATGAAATGATTGCTTTTGTAACCGGGAAATACGATATGAAGAAGTTAGATGTAGATATTAAGGATGCTTCTTGTTTACGAGAGCCTTGTCATAAGATAGAAAGACTAAACAATGAGAAATTCTATAAAAGAGGAGTAGTGTTTAGTCATAAAGGTCATATTACCGAAGAACAAAGTTGTGATAGTTGCCATAAGGCAGATGATAAAGTACACATGAAAGTAAAGGCCGAGAAAGCATGTATAAAATGCCATGATTTATCTGAGCCAGATAATGACCAATGTTTCATGTGTCATAAAATTTTACCAGATACAGAAAATATAAGTCATAGCAAATTACAGAAGACTGGAGAAAAATGCAGTTCTTGTCATGAAGGAATTCATGTCGAATAAGAATGATAAAGAGTTATTAAATAAAACATCGTTTATAGAGCATTTAGAAGAATTACGCTCAAGAATTATAAAATCGTTAGTAACTGTTTTTGTAATTGCTTGCCTTTCCTACACATTTTCCACTAAAATATTAAATTTTTTAACAATTCCAGTCAAAGAATTGGTTTTCATAACTCCTACCGAAGCCTTTTCAGCCAGAATAAAAGTAGCTATACTCATGGGAGTTTTTATAGCTTTACCAGTAATTATATATCAAATATGGAGTTTTGTGCGGCCTGCCCTCTATAAAAAAGAGAGAAAAAGTATCTTACCTGTAGTAATTACCTCAAGTTTTTTTTTGCCACAGGAGTAGGTTTTGCTTTTTATTTAGTGTTGCCTATGGGAGTTAAGTTTTTATTAGATTTTGGCACAGAAAATATAAAGCCTATGATTTCTGTAAGCAAATACTTGTCGTTTACCATTCGTATGCTTTTAGCCTTTGGTATTGTTTTCCAGCTTCCCATAGTGGTTGTATTTTTGACTAAAATTAATATTTTAAATTATGAAATATTAGCTAAAAATAGAAAGTATACCATACTTGCAATCTTTGTTTTGGCAGCTGTTCTTACCCCGCCAGATGTTATAAGCCAGCTATTACTAGCCGTGCCTTTAATTATATTATATGAAATAAGTATCTGGATATCAAAATTAATAAAGAGAAAAAAGACGATAGAAGAGCAATAAAATCTTGATATTCATAATAATAATCTGTTTTTTAACTTCAAGGTATAAAATATGTAGCTTATGTTAGGCAAGTACAAATAAGTATTAAGGTGAGATTAGTTATCCTCTTTATTTTCCATCCTTTTTACTCCTTTCTGGTATTTAGTAGAAAAAACCTATCTTTATTTTAAAAAAAGGATTAAATATAGCACCTATTAATCATAATTTGACATAGAGCAAATTGATTTAACTATGAACGAACATTATGTTTCTACCGATATTATGTTCCTAATGGAACGATTATTCTCATACCTTATTTATCTACATTATCCTATGTCCACTTTTGGTTAATAACTGCTATAAAGAAAATTATTTTATTCTATTTTTATATGCAAACTTTTGGTTAATAAGAGATATATAAGCATTTTAGGGGTATTTAAAGATAATGATTTTTTCGTTTAACAAGAAGTATAAATTTGTTGGAAGGAACTATATAAAAAAGAAATACATAATAAGTAAGAAATAGTATTTTTTAAAGCTTTAGATAAGATTAATTTTTATACTCAATCATAATTTTATGAGTATTTTTCTCTACTACTTCTCCTATTATAGCAGCTTCTGGAGAGCTTTCTTTTTGAAGCCTTGACAATAATATTTCAGCCTTATTTGGAGCAACTGAAATTAAAAGGCCCCCTGAAGTTTGAACATCATATAATATATCTAATAGAAAGAAAGGTATCTCTGATAAAATCTTTACCGAATTGCTATAATATTTTTTATTACCATAGGTTCCTGCAGGAATCACTCCCATTTCAGCAAACTCTTTAGCTTCTTTTAAATAGGGAACGCTGAAAGCTTCTAAATTTATACTCACCTTACTTTCTCGTGCCATCTCTTGAGCATGTCCTATTAGCCCAAACCCAGTAATATCAGTACAAGCATTTATTCCTACATCTATCGCAACTTCTGAAGTTTTTCTATTTAAAGTATTCATAATAGAAGAAGCTTTATTCACAAGCTCCTCATCAGCCAACCCACCTTTAATGGCAGTAGTAATTATCCCCATGCCTAAAGGCTTAGTTAAAATAAGTCTATCACCTATTTGAGCTTTTGCATTGGTGATAATACTTTGAGGATTTATAATTCCAGTCACAGCTAAACCAAATTTTATTTCTGGATCTATTACCGTATGACCACCAATTAAAGACACCTGGGCTTCCTTTAACTTTTCTAGCGAACCCTTTAAAATTTGATTTAAGATGGCCTTATCCATATCCAAAGGAAAGCAGACTATGTTTAAAGCTGTAAGAGGTTTTCCTCCCATAGCATATATGTCCGATAGGGCATTGACTGTAGCTATCTGGCCATAGATATAAGGATCATTTACTACTGGAGTAAAAAAATCCACAGTCTGAACCAAAGCTAACTCATTATTTATTTTATAAACTCCAGCATCATCTGCCGATTCTATACCTACTAATATTTTAGGATCTTTACTTAAGGGCAAATTTTTTAAAACTTCTTCTAAGTCCCCTGGACTCATTTTAGAAGCTCACCCTGCACATTTAACTTTTTCAGTAAGTTTTATAATTTCTTCTCTACTCATTTTCTACAACCTTTAAAATTGAGCTTAAAACTATCTTGCTAATGCTTTAATCTCTGCTCTCTCTGTCTTTCCATTTCTTATCTTTATTTTTTGACCTCTGGTTTTGTTTCTTTGGCGGAGGCGTGTAGGAATCGAACCTACCCAAGACAGGACTACTGCCTTAAACTGGTTTTGAAGACCAGCAGGCCCACCAGGACCTCTCCGCCTCCGTATTTTAACACTCGCTTAATTATAAAGCTGTCTTTCATCTCCCACTCTTCTGGTAAATTTAATGCTATCCAAGTATTCTAAAAGAGGAAGAGTAAATTTTCGACTGCTCTGCAGATAGTCTCGAATCTGGCTTAATTTAGCTTGCTTATTTTCTACTAAAAGTTTTCTTATTTTTTCCTTAGCTTCTTCAAAAGTAGCTTTATGTATAATTATATCTTCTGCTATTTTAACTAAATTGCCTTGAGTTAGCAAGTATAATATTAGCTCGCTAATTTTTTCAGAATCTTCTTTTATCTGCAAAGATATTTCTTTAAGATTTGGCGGGTTTAGCTTACAATTTTTATACAAAGTTTCTATCTTATTTAAAATTATTAGTTCCTGCTCATTAAGCTTTATCTCAAATCCTCTAATTCTTAAATATCCTCTATCTTCCTCTATCTCTTTTGCTTCTAATACTTTCGAAAATAAAGCTATAGGATCTTTCTTGAAAAATCTTGACCTTATTTCTTCCTTGGTGATTCCCATTTTTAAAGGAAACTTTTTATGAAAATCTTTCAAATAATCTACTAAACCCTTTTTTAGCTTATTTAAATTATCCTCATGAATATATAATTTATTTTCAGAGATACATGTTATTTTTAAAGACTTGCTTAGTTTATCTAAAATTGCTTTCGACTCTTCTAAAGGTAAATTTATGCTCTTTCTTATCTCTTCTAAAGATAGAGTATTTTTAGAGGCTCCTTTAAGGATTTGTAAAATAGAATCTTCCACACTTCCTTTTTCTAAAATTTCTAATTGTTCTATAACTTCTCTATTAAATCTTTTATGTTTTGGGGGAGAAGCATTCAAAATCTTTCCTCCTCCAATAGTTAAAAGAGGAGAATAAAGACGCAGTATAAAACGATCTTCTTTTAAAGTTGCCAACTTATTTTCCATTCTAAATTGAACTAAAACTTCTTCACCTGGCCCAATCTCTTTTTTATCGAGCAAGATAACTCTTCCTATGTATTCTCCTGTGCCTATACATAGTTTAATCCTAGTTCTATTTTGTAAAGCCTTAGGAATGCTTTTTAATAAAGATAGCCTAGCATCTATAGTATTAGTAACTGTTAAATATCCAGGAGCAGCAATCCAATCTCCCCTAGAAAGTTCTTCTATTTTTATTCCTGCTAAATTCATTCCTACTCTCTGTCCTGCAAAAGCTTCTTGAGTTTTTTCCCCATGGCAATGAATCTGACGAACTTTAGCTATTGTTTTTTGTGGATATATTTCTACCTGTTCTTCGCATTTTAAGGTTCCTGAAACTAAAGTTCCTGTAATTACAGTTCCAAATCCAGTCATAGTAAAAATACGATCTATGGGCAATCTAACTGGCAACATAGAATTTTTGGGTTCTATATTTGCAATCATCTTATCAATCTGCTCTACTAACAATGAAAAACCCTCTTTCGTTTTACTAGATACTTTAACTATAGGAACTTCTTCTAAAAAAGTATCTTTAGTAATCTCCTTAATATTCTCTTCCACTAACTCTAACCATTCCTTATCAACTAAATCAATCTTAGTAATTACTACAATTCCATTCTTAACTTGAAGCAATTTACAAATATCTAAATGTTCTTTAGTTTGAGGCATTACCCCATCATCAGCAGCTACTATTAATAAAACTACATCAATAGTGCTAACTCCTGCTAACATATTTTTGAGAAAACGTTCATGACCAGGAACATCGATAATTTCTGCACAACGACCACTAGGAAGATTAAAATACGCAAAGCCTATATCAATAGAAAGCCCTCGTTCTTTCTCTTCTTTTAATCTATCTGTATCCATTCCGGTAAGAGACCTTATGAGCAAGGTTTTACCGTGATCAACATGCCCTGCAGTCCCAATAACAATATGCTTCATAATAAGTCCTTATTTTTCTACAGCCATCTTCCCTGAGTAACTTCCATCTTCTGAAAGGATCAAGTAAAAATAAATACCATCAGCTACTATCTTTTGAGAATCATTTCTTCCATCCCAGATGACCTCTGAACCTGAAGTTATTTCTCCATTATCTTTAGATAAAGTTCTAATTAATCTTCCTCTTAGATCATATATCTTTACTTTGTAAGTAGTATCTGGTATAGGGGTAATAGTAAATACATTATCTGTTATAGGATTAAAGGGATTTGGATAAGCTGTGGTATTATTAAAATCATTTACTTGTTTCTTAGATAATATCATATAAATAGATAAATGGTCAACTATTGCTGTTATGAGATTTTTGTCTTTGTCTACTTTTTGGTTATTTGAGGCAAGTTTAAATAGTTTATCATCTTCATCTAGGTAGAATACTCTTAAGTCATCTTCCTGGTATTTTTCTTCTATTTCTTCACTATAAGGAATAATTAAGGTAATACCATTCTTAATGTCTTTGTTAAAGGTTGCTTCTTTTCCATTATGAGTAACTAAGAATTCTCTTAAGGTGGAATTAAATATAGGATCATAATTTATATGCTTAAATTGGCTTATATTGTCTTTAGCTTTGGAAATAACATATAATTTACCCTTACCTTTTATTTCTTCTAATTTTTTAATAGCTATAGAGTAGTCATCAGCACATACTACATTTGGTTTTATTTCTACTCTGGTTCCATCTGCCAAGAAGGCTGCTCCTCCCACTTTATTGTTTAGCAAGAACTTAATCTTTCCTATAGAATAAGAAGATGTAGTACTTTCATCATCTTTTAAGATAGCATAAATATAATAGTATCTATTGTACTCTTTAGGGGGATTCTTGGTTATATCCCAGAAGTATTTATCTCTATTCTCATTTAAGCTAAAGAAGGAGATTATCTGGCCATCATATCCTTGATTATCTATATCATAATATAGAGAAACAGTAGTGTTAGGTAATGTTTTTCCTTTAATTTTGTACCTTACAGTATAGTTACCTACCTGGGTATTTTCTTCTGCTTTAGGATTTAAAAGAGTGATAAAAGGAAAATCATTTTCTAATTCATAGTTAGCAGTATGTTTTGCATCATGTCTATACATAGGCCAGAGCATCTTATTCTTTTTAGGTGAGGTACCTATAGGATAAGCATAGAGATTCTTATCTAAAGAGGTAGCTATTAAGTCTGCCTTTCCATCTTTATCTAAATCAGTTAATAACGCGAATATGAAAACTAAAAATTAAGAATATCTCAATAAATAAGCAT
>JASEGW010000130.1 GCA_030017825.1 bacterium
CTGGAGGATGCTTGATAAAATAGCTTTCAAGGCTATTTTTATGCTCTGTCAACTTACTTTGAGGTTGGTAAAAATTTAATTCTTTTAACTTTTCAATGCCTCCTTGTTGATAATCTCGAAAATAGCTTTGCAGGGTATTGGACGAAACACCAGTTAAACAGCATATTTCCTTATGTTGCAACTTATGGCTCTTTAGCCAGAGAGCTTCCATTTTACGCTGAACTCGGGGATGGGGATAATGATACCGTTCGTAATCCAAAGATTGAATTTCTCCTTTAGTGAATTCGATATTAATCATTTTGACCTCCTTGCCTCTTTTTATACTTATCGGCAAGAAAGACAAAAAGGTTTAATCAAAACACTGAAGATATGGTAGTACATTTTATCAAAAACAAAATCGCAATTTATGGCGGTGTTAAGTATATTCTCCATTAATTCATTTTTTCATAAATATTCTTTAAGCTTTTGAGAGAAAAAAACTCGTCTCCTAATTTCAGATCAAACTTAACGCTTATATACTCTATTATCGTATAATGCCCTCGTTTAACTACTGTTTCCATTTTCCAATAGGTGGGAATAAGTCTGTCATCCATTTTTCTAATATTTGAAAGAGTAAGTACTTTAATCAATTCCCCCTGTTCATTATAAAATTCTTCTTTTAACGGGATAAAATCGTTTTTTCTAACCCAATAATATATTTTTCCCCAAACTACTGGTGCATTAGGTTTAGGGATGCATTCCACCTTATAAGATAGGTATCCTCCTTCTTTTTCAATTTTAATTATCTCATGATTATAATGACGTAAGATATCATCTCCTTTCACAATATCACTATAGGTAAAATCACTTCCCATCCATGGTTGTCCCATCATAGAAGGGGAGATTCTAATAATTTGTTCAATTTCAGGGATATAGTTCCACATATCATAACCTATCCGTAACGATCTAACACCCGCTTCCTTTGGAGGAGAAATAATTAATACTAATGTTCTTGTCAAACCCTTACTCCATGTCTTAAGTAATAACGTCCTCTCCCATGACGGATTCACAATAATCATTTTGATTATAGCTCTACTTCGCTCTCCTCTTATTAATTCCTCAGCTTTTTTTATAATATCTCTCCCTGTTAACTTTTCCTTGACTTTTTCCCCATCTTCTGGAGTTTGAATACTAATAGGTGAAGGTGGTCCGTAAGTAGCGGTTGATGTAGAAACATTCTCTTTAACAGAAGAAATAACATCATTTCTAAGTGAGGTAACTGACAAAAATATTATCCCTATAAAAATCAGTTTTTTTTTCATTCTTTTTCCCTTCCTTTACTAAATCAAAACATCTTTTTCCCTGAAAACAAAGATAGAAAAAATCAAAACTATCATGCTAATAACTAAAAGAGTTATAATATCTGCCCAACTAAAAATATTTCTAATTAATATATCACCACTTTTATAATAATGAAACAAACATAAGGGGGAAAGCTTACTAAATATAGGTGATATCTTTGAAAAAACTTCTTCAACAGCAAAAGAGATAGAGAAAAAGGTCCAACAAATAACCAGTGTAGGAATCTGCCTGAAAAATAATCCCATTAATAAGGTAATACTTCCTATAGTTAAATATAAGGGAATACCAGCAATCATAGCATAAATAATTACTAACCTAAATTTTCCATTACATAAAAGAATTCCTCCATATATTCCTATCAAAATAAAAAATTGAAGTATTAAAAGTAGTACAAGAGAAGCTAAAAATCGACTCACAATTAATTGACTCCTTTTTAATGAAAAAGAGAGAATTAAATCTATCTTTCTGGTTTCTATTTCTTTAGTAATTACTTCTGTAGATAAAAGAGAAATAAGTCCCCCACTTATCATCCAAATAGTCATATGAAAGATTTGGAGGTTTAACCATCCTTCAAGAGTGCTGAAGCCTGTTAATGGGTCACCAAATAAGCTTTTAGCTAAAGGAGGCCATGCTTTAGTAAAAACCAGAGCATCTACTTCATCTAAGTTGGGGAAAAAATAGGTTATCCATAAAAATAAAACACTTGTTCCTATACTTAGAGATAAAGTTAACTTAAGGTTTCTTTTGAAAAACATTACAAAAATATTCGTAATGAACATTATCTTTCTCCTTTATAATATTCTAAGAACAACTCTTCCAATGTGGGATCGTTACAACTAAAGTCTATAAGTTGATAAGGAACTATTTTTTTGATAAGAATATCTATTTCTCCCTTGAAGACAAACGATAATTTGTTTTTGTCAATAGATAAATTATATACATCTTCTAACATCAACTTATTTATATCCTCTAAAGATGCAAATGTGATTTCTACTTTTTTCACCTTCTTTGTTTTTAAAGAAGGGATGTTTTCCATAACAATTAATCTGCCATTTTTGACAATTCCCACCCGTGTGCATATTTTTTCCACTTCATTAAGGTTATGAGAAGAAAGGAAGATAGTCTTTCCTTTTTTATTTTCTTCAAGAACAAGTTTGTAAAATTCTTCTTGCATCAAGGGATCAAGCCCAATGGTAGGTTCATCTAATATCAAAAGTTCAGGGTTATGCATAAAAGATTGAACGATTCCTATTTTTTGCAATGTTCCCTTTGAACAAGTCCTAATTTTATTAGAAGGATTAATATTAAATCGCTCTATTAAATCTTCTTTCTTATTATTGTTTTTCTCATAGTTTTCATAGAAGAACTTTTGAATAAAATCTAACATCTCTTTTATTTTCAAATCTTCATACATTGAAAAAGATTCAGGTAAATATCCTATTTTCTTTTTTATTTCTAATTTATTTCTATCTTTCTCTCCAAAGAGCATAATTATTCCAGAAGTTGGCTGGATTAAGCCAAGAATTGTTCTAATAAACGTAGTTTTGCCTGCACCATTTGGTCCAAGGAAACCAAATATTTCTTTCCTTCGAACTTCTAAATTGATATTTTCAATTCCTATTACTTTACCATAATATTTAGTTAACTCCTTTGTTTTAATCACCGGTATACTCTTCATAGTAGTAATTCCTCCAAGGCATCTTATACTTTTATTTATTACTTACTCTTTTCAAATACCTTGTATTTTTTAATTCTTGGATATTCTTTGCTTCAATAGCAAACATAGCAATTCTGAGTTCCAAAAGATATTTTTCTAAGAGTTCATTTACTGCTTCCCATGAGTGTAATGCTGGCTTTAGAAAGGGCAAACCAATCCCTACGCAATCAGCACCTAACGCAATAGCCTTTGCAATATCTAAACCTGTCCTTATTCCTCCCGAAGCAATTTTAATTAAGTTTGGAGCAGCCTTTGTTACCATTAACAAGGAATCTACTGTAGGAATACATATCTCATTAATTGTTTCAGCAACCTCTTGACTTTTGATAGAGGAATTGCGATACTTTTCTACTAATACCCAAGAAGTACCTCCTGCACCAGCAATATCTAAACCTGCAATTCCTGTATCTTTTAATTTTAAAGCCACTTCTTTAGAAATTCCATGTCCTGTTTCCTTAATTATTACAGGAACAGAAGCTAACCTACAGATTTCTTTAATTTTGGTTATTAAATCACCTTTTACAATATTTTGTTCTGGTTGAATCAGTCTTTGAAGTCCATTGAGATAAAGGAATAAAGAATCTGCTCCAATCATCCTTATCGCTTTCTTACTATCTTCTGGATTAAGTCTATTGATAAAATGCATACATCCTAAGTTTCCAAACAAAAGAATCTTAGGAGCAACATCTCGAATTTGAAAGGTAAAAGAAATTTCAGGATTATCAATTGCTACTTTTTGTGAACCAACTCCCATTCCAATGTTTTGTTTTTGAGCAGCCTTAGCAAGATTCTTATTAATTGTTCCAGATTTTTCTGTACCACCAGTCATAGGAGAAATAATAACAGGAGCTGAGAGTTTTTTACCTAAGATATCTATTGATAAATCTATTTCCCCTAAATCAATAGAAGAGATAGCCTGATATATAAAACGATATCTCTCAAAGCCGGTAGAAATAAAATGCTCAACTGGCTTGTTTAGACATATTTTAATATGTTCTTCTTTTCTTTTAATGTCATTATTCATTTTAAATAACTTCTTTTCAATATTAAAAGTACCATTAACCAAAAACTACCTATCATTATGAATAGGTATCTATAGTTAAGAATGAAATTACGTTTTTTTGTATCTTTAAGTTCATTAAAATTGGGTGTGGCTATTCTTAAACGACAAAAGAACTGTTGTAATTACTGAAGTTATGTAAAAAAGAGCTAAAGGAAAAGACCCCTTTTGGTCGAGATATAAAGTAGGAACACTAATATCTCGTAAAAAAGGAGGGGTCTTAAGATGAGTACAGCAGTTGCTCTTTGGTCAGAAAAACCAATTGTTTCAGTTAGAAAGGTGGTTCCCTTTGGGGCAAGAAGGGAATTTAAAAAGCTGGAGGAATGGATGTTTGAGGATGAGACATTAGAACTACCTATACAAGAAGTAGAACAAGGTCAATTCCAAAAGATGCATGAGATAATGCGCCTTATGCTCCAGGCACATATTGATGCCAGAGGTGATGGAGGTGTGGGTAAAGCATTAGAAGTAGTGAAAGAGGAAAAGGAAGAGATAGAGATTCATACCCATAAGAGGCTTCACACCTGTCATC
>JASEGW010000131.1 GCA_030017825.1 bacterium
ATAATTGTAGAGATTACCTCTTTATACCTATTTAATACTTCTTGAACAAATCTATCTATCTCTTCTTTTACTTGAGTCATTTCTAATCTCCTATGTTTTTAAGTAGCACTAGTAAATTTTAGTAAACGGATTAAGTTTATTCTTTCTCTTTTTCAAACGCCGCCGCAAATTCAATTATGCTGATGCCTTAGTTTACAGTGTTATGCTTACCTCGCTTTTTCCTCCCCCCAATATTTCTTTATTTTGCTTGTCCAATATATAGTCAAAACTTTTCTATTCCTTTCTAAAAGTTTTGACTATATATTCACATAGTATTTCTCTGATAGCACCGCATACTTTATTTAGAGAATTAGGAGACGTTGTTTGAGTTTTTTGACTTATATTTAAAAACTCTCCCTCTCTTTATTCTCCTCCCTTTTCAAAACAGAAGTTAACAACTTTTGAATCAAGTCGCTATGAGTTTTATATATATTGATTGCCTGCCATCTAAAATTTAGATATCTATGTGCTAAGCGATTTCGCTGAATAGCTAATTTAGCCATATCTTTTTGCTCTCCTTCAGAAAAGCCAAAGAATTTGGCGCACCTTTTAAGTGTGTCAGCATAACTTTCCATAGTAATTCCCTCTTCTGTAAGAATAGTGCCGCACACCTCAATAAAGGCAGTAAGAATATTCTCGACTGTTCTATCCATCAACTTCTGGAGCTTTCTGTCCTTTTGGTAATCATCCCATGTCTTACTTGCATATTCCTGTTTAAACTCCGTCATTTCCTGAGAGATAAACTCTAATGATTCACCAATTCGTCCTTTAGCATATTGAAACTCAGACATGTTGTAATACCTCCAGATTCTTACGAGCTATCTCTAATTGCCATCTTGTGCCAAAAAGATTAAAGTCTTCCATCTGGGCTATAGCTTGATTTTTCAAAACTACATATCGTTCAAATTCCCTGAAGTATAATGGAATTCCTAAAACGATAGCGTTATAATATAACATTGGCCTCCTAAAATCTTCATATAGAGGAATTGTATTTACCTCCCTATTAATCTTTATGGAAAGTTCGAAGGAAATATCTGTAATGATTTCAAACACTTCATAATCAGAAGTTAGCTCTGGGAAGAAGAGTACTGCCAAATCTACATCAGATTCTTTTATGGGGTGGCCCCTTGCCCATGAGCCATATAAAAAGGCCATGTCAATATTATAGCCTCTGGCCTTTTCTTCAAAAAATACGCTTAGTGCCGAAATGAGACTATCAAGCTTAGATAATTTTGACTTCTGCGCAGATTTAATTTCTCTCTTCTTCACTTTACCAACCCTCTGAGTAGCGATAATAATGACAACCGAATCTATACTGAGAATATTAACTGCAAATCAGATTATCTTGTAGTCATACCACTCAATTGTCTTTTTCAATCCCTCTTCAAAAGAAGTCTTTGCTTTAAATCCAAATTCCCTTTCTGCTTTTGTGATATCAAGACATCTTCTGGGTTGTCCATCTGGCTTTGTGGTATCCCATACTATTTTTCCTTTAAAGCCAGTTATTTTAGCAATAAGTTCAATTAATTCTTTAATGGATATTTCAAATCCTGCTCCAAGATTTACTGGATCTGAACTATTGTAATACTCAGTTGCAAGCAATATCCCTTCTGCAGCATCTTCCGCATAAAGAAATTCTCTGGTTGGCTTTCCAGATCCCCAAATAGTAATTTCATCTTCATTGTTATTCTTAGCATCTATACATTTCTTTATTAGAGCAGGAATTACATGGGATGATTCTGGATCAAAATTATCTCTTGGTCCATAAAGATTTACTGGAAAAAGGCATATGGAATTAAAACCATATTGTTGACGATAAGCTTGAGATTGCACTAATAACATCTTCTTAGCTAATCCATAAGGAGCATTGGTTTCTTCAGGATACCCGTCCCAAAGGTCTTCTTCCTTAAATGGAACATGAGTATATTTAGGATAAGAACAGATAGTAGCTAAAGCTACAAATTTTTCTATCTTATTTAATCTTCCTTGTTCTATTAGCTGAACTCCCATCATTAAGTTATCATAAAAATATTTTCCGGGATTTTTTTGATTTGCCCCAATACCTCCAACTTTAGCTCCTAAGTGAATGACAATATCAGGTTTTGTATCATAATATAATCTTTTAACATCTTCCATATTAACAAGGTCATAATCCTTGCTTCTTGGAATAAAGATGTTTCTGCAATCTCTTTTCTTAAGTTTCTCAACTACAAAAGAACCTAAGAATCCTGCGCCTCCAGTTACCAATACTCTCTTGTTATTCCAAAAACTCATTTACTGCCTCTTTAGTATTTTGTTCTTAGTCCAATTAATACCTTTTTCCTTTAATATTTTCTTTCCTTCTCCAATAGGAGTAAGTTTTTCTAATTCCATATCAGCATCAACCATTATCTTTGCAAGTTCATTAAATGTTACTTTTGAATACCAACCAAGTCTCTTTTTAGCTTTGGATGTATCTGCTAATAAATAATCTACTTGTTGAACGAAAATAACTATGTCACATCCAACAACACAAGTTTTTCAACATCAACAAACCTCTTTGTTCTTTCGATAACTTCTATCAATTTGTCACTATATTCAATAACAGCTTCAAATATCTCTGTAATATCATCCAGCTTATATTCATGAGATATTTCATTTCTCAAATCTCTTATTAATTTCAAATCTTCTGCTTTCGATATTTCCAATTTTTCAAACAAATTTGCCTTATCTATAAAAGTCTTTGCTTCTTCTCTTAAAATTATGATTATCCCTTTCATTATCTTTTGTGTATAAATGTCGCTAGTTCTGGCAAACCGAGAAGTAAAGCTTTCAAATTTATCCAGTTCTTCTAAGGAATAGTCTGTCTTTGTCCCTATTTTATGACATTGCTGTAATGAATATTTTAACATCGTCACTGTTTGGGCTAACCTATCAAAGTCTTCTTTTAGCTCCTTTTTCATTAAGGCTTCATTCTTCATAGTTTTCTCCCCTCACGCAACACTATTTGTTTAAAGGGATTTTCCTCTCCAAAAGCACAAGATATTATATCAAGTTTCTGTTCGCCAAATTTTTCAAAAAAATGCCATCTTATTATGGACTTCTCTTTCCAGCTCAGCTTTTTATTAGATAGAACCATAATGTCTATATCCCCACCCTTTTTATCGTCATCTACTCGTGAACCAAAAAGATAAATCACGGCTTCTGATACAACAAATAAAATTTTCTTTTTTAGAAAATCTACTTCTTCAGGAGAAATTCTCATTTGCTTATTACCTCATACAAATCTGACCGAAAGCATTATACCAGATATTGAATAGTTACCTATTCTTATTTTGTCATTCTATTCTCTGTCCAGTCTATTCCTTTAGTCTTAAAAATCTTTTGGCCTTCCCCAATTGGCAATAGTCCTGCTAATTCCATATCAGCATCAACCATTATCTTAACTAAATCTTTAAAGTTTACTTTTGGTTGCCATTTTAGTTCTTTTCTTGCTTTTGTGGAATCTGCTAACAATAATTCTACTTCTGTGGGCCTAAAATATCTTTCATCAATCTTTACATAATCTTTCCAATCTAAATTTACATAGGCAAAAGCTTCCTCTAAAAACTCTTTTACAGAATGAGTTTCCCCTAAACCTATTACATAATCATCTGGACTATCTTGTTGAAGCATTAAGTACATAGCTTCTACATATTCTGGAGCATATCCCCAATCTCTTTTTGCTTCTAAGTTTCCTAAGTATAGCTTATCTTGCTTATTTGTTAGTATTTTAGCAATTCCTCTGGTTATCTTTCTAGTTACAAAAGTTTCTCCTCTTCTTGGAGACTCATGATTAAATAAAATACCATTACAAGCAAAAAGATTATATCCTTCTCGATAATTTCTAACCATCCAATAAGCATACACTTTAGCGCAAGCATAGGGACTTCTTGGTTTAAAAAGAGTATTTTCATTTTGGGGCGGAGGGGCATCACCAAACATCTCACTACTTGAAGCTTGATAAAATTTAGTCTTAATTCCACTTCTTCTAATTGCCTCTAATAATCTTGTAGTTCCTATAGCGGTTATATCTCCCGTATATTCTGGCATATCAAAACTAACTCTAACATGACTTTGAGCAGCTAAATGATATATTTCATCTGGTTTAATGTTATAGATTAAATTAGATAGTTGTCCTCCATCATTTAAGTCTCCATAATGTAGAAAGATTTGAGTTCCTATCTTGTGAGGATCTTCATAAATATGGTCTATTCTATCTGTATTAAAAGTGCTGGATCTTCGAATAAGACCATGCACCTCGTAGTCTTTTGATAACAGTAATTCTGTTAGATAACTACCGTCTTGACCGGTGATGCCGGTGATGAGGGCAACTTTTGTCATTTCTATTCCTTTCTTATTAAAGAACGTTAATATGAAACATAATTATAATTTTTCGGTTATCTTATCCCTTAATTTTTTAGCTTTGGCTAAATTTTCTCCTATTTCTTTTTTGGTTATCTCTGAAGTAACTACAAAAGGATATCTTTCCTCAATATAATATTTAGTAGCCACTTCACATAAATCACGAAATTTTTCAAAATATTGGTCATGTTTTAAAGCAATATCTAATAAATCGTCCAATTCATG
>JASEGW010000132.1 GCA_030017825.1 bacterium
TTTCGGATTTAAAATATCCAGATCAAATACCGAAAAACTTATGCTTAAGTACTTACAATTTACTTCTTGTAAAAAATAATAAAGCACCTTTTGAGAATTTATAGCTTAAAATATTCAGTCTTATTTTTGTTAAGAGTATTTGATAGCATTATAATTGACTTTTAAAGGATTATATAGTATAATTAAGAAAAGGAGGTGAGATAGTGGAAATTCAAGAAAAAGCTGTTTATACTACTGCTGAGGTTGCTCAAATTTTGAAGCTTTCTCCTGTTACCATAGAAAGAAAGATAAGACGAGGAGAAATACCTGCTTCCAAGATAGGTAGAGAATATCGGCTTCTTGGAAGAGATATACTTTCTCTCTTTGGTTGGGAGAGACTTAAAGATAATATGTGGAAAAGAAAATTTAAAGATCTTTTAAATGAATTAAGATCACAAGGAGAAAAAAAAGGCATTACAGAAGAAGATATTTCTGAAGCTATTAAAGAGGTAAGGAGAGAAGAACTTGTTAGAGCTAAAAGTAGTACTTGACACCAATGTATTTATTTCAGCTCTTTTTATCTTTAAAGGAAATCCAGCCAAGATAATAGACTTTTGGATGGAAGATAAATATTCTCTTATTCTCTCAGAGTTTATTGTAGAAGAAATTATTAAGGTTTTGTATAAAAAAGGACTACAAGTATTAAAAATAGAAGAATTACTATCTTTGATGTCCCAAAAATCTTTAATGGTTAATCCTAAAGAAAAAATATCTGCAGTTAAAGATGACCCTTCAGATAACAAATTCTTAGAATGTGCTATATCTGGCAAAGCTGATTATATAGTTTCAGGAGATAGGCATCTGCTCAATTTAAAAGAATATAAAGGAATTAAAATATTGACTCCAAAAGAATTCTTAGAAGAAATAGAGAGATTATCAATTGCCTAGTAATATTCGCCACTTTTTGCTTATTTAATCCTTTGCAAAAGATTTGCTAAATCGTAACTATTCAGCATAAACTTCGCACTAAGGAAATATGTTGTTATATTGAACATTGCTGAATAGTTATGCTAAATCTTTATAGAAATCTTATATAAAAGATTTACTTTATAGGAGTAACCAATTAATTACCTCCACGATGAACATTGGTTGATTATACAGATTAATTTACCTTTATCCTTTGGTTCATTCTTATAAAAGTTACTGTCATCACATCGTTTTCTCCTGTAAAATTCGGCGTCAGCAGTTTTTATTGAGCAACTATTATAAGATTTTATAGTCAACTTATGTACGTAGTATTCTTATTCTATAAGATTTACTTTAATTCATGCAACTTGAGCTCATCAAGCAACCAGTCAATATTTAACCATAAATTCTTATCCTTATTTTGTTCTTCTATTCCTTTTAAGTGTAATTTCATGAGCTTAATCAGCATTGGTCTCATAGATAGATCTTTTGCTGCCTGCCGAGGAGTTACCCCGTTCAAAGCAGGGATTTTTTCATCAAGAAATTTTTCATATTGGTATTTATAAAAAGACTGCATCATCTCCTGCTCATCTTCCAAAGGAATAGGCATAATTTCTTTTATAGAAAAATCTTCATCTCTTTTATCAATTCTATTCGCAAGCTGTTTGGCTGTATCTACAACAGCTTCTTTTTTCAAGGTAACCAGTTTTTTAAAATATTTTTCAATCATTTTTTTTGCAAAAGCATATTTTTGCTTAGAGAATGTTTCAACAATCAATTTATCAGGATAAAGACTCACATTCCCAATAATTCCTACTCCTTGGCTTTCATCTTTGTGTCTGAAAAAAGAGGGCATTTCTTTTTCAAGCTCTTTTGATGCTCCTCGTCGAAGCCAATCATAATAATACGCACCTGGACAATGTTCTTCTTCCGGGTCCCTTTCTTGTGTAGTGAATTCAGGATATTTATCAAATAGGGCTTTTACTTCTTCAAATTTACCTTCTAAAGTATAAAGTGCTTTACAATGATGTACATCCATTCTGCTTAACATTGCTCTGGTTCTCTCCTGCGCAAGTTCAAAGTTAAACCGACAAAAAGAACCAAAATTTTCTGATAAATATTGCTTTATAGTAAGTTGAGGTTGCTTACGTGACTCTTTCTTGAAACTTTTTCTAAGTGCCTCCATAAATTCATCAGCAACCATATCCGTTAACTCTAATGCGTTATTAGCTACACGGCTAAAATAAGGGTAGTGGTTAAGCCAAGTTAATAATTGAGTAAATCGGCAAACAGATGCTGCAACGTTTCTATCAAGCAAGATAAATTTTTCTTGCTTTGAATCCAAAAGGTCAATACATTCCATAGCCTGATGATCTAATATCTTTTGTATTTCGATAATGGTAGCATAAGAATTATCAGTGCGACAGTTCATCATCATACATTCATCATTAGTCAACCCTTGCCATTCTTGGCTTTTCCATTTCGAAGCTAAACTTTGCCCTTGATGGTCCTTTTTTACAAAAAGCAGATAGTAAAATACTACGCCTGATACAGTTTCTATAGTATGCTCAGTTGGCTCGTCCTGAAAGAGCATGTTTTCAATCACATTTTCAAACTCCTCTTTGTCATAATGAGAAACAACGTATTTCATTATTTTTTGCGATAACACTCCATCTATTTTTAACCATAAATCATATCCTTTTATGCTGAAAGGATAATATTGACATTCTCCGCTGCAGGTTATTTCCATGCCCCGTTTTGAACCACAACAGGAAGAGCAAATCATAGTTCCCAACGATATACACAGATTCCTTGCTTTGCGGCCACAAATCTTACATTTATTATCTGACTTAGTCATATCTTCTCCTTTAGATAATCAATTTTATAATATAATTTAACCTGAGTTCGACATAAGAATATGTTCCTTTATTTTAAGTTTAAGGATTAATATTTCTTCGCTAAATTGAAATTTTAACGAAAAATATTTACCTTTAAACTCATATTTAAACCGAACTTAGGTTAAATTATAGTCACTATACAACAAAAGAGCTTTTTAAATCAAGCTTTTTCTATTTTTTTCAGATTGTTGTTTAATTTAAGTAAAGATTATTTTTATAAGCAAAAAATGCTTTACTTTCTTTTGTTGACAAGTATAATTTTAATAAATGATTCATAAAAAATGTTGCCAAAAAAAATCTATCTAAAAGATAAAAGATTTTAGATTAAATTATAGTTTATAGTATAAGTTTTACTTATTTTTTAGGAGAAATAAAATGGGCAGAGGGATTGATAAGAGACAGAAGCCAATTTGGCAAAAGATTAGAAAATCAGTTCCGCCTCCTGAAAGAGTAATAGAATCAAAATTAATAAAGAAACATTATACTCGAGAGAAATATAAATCCAACTATGAAGAAAAAGAGGAGGATGTGAAACAAAAGCTAAGAAGTGAAATAATGCAAAAAAGGGATTTATTGGAAATAAAAGAAATAGAAGAGAAGAGTAAAAAGATAAAAGAGAATTTATTTTCTCTTGAAGAGGTATCTAAAGCTCAAAATATATTTACTTATGTGAATTTTGGTAGTGAAGTAATTACCAAAGAGATTATAAATGATTTACTTAAACTAAAGAAGAAAATTTTAGTACCTATTGCCTTACTAAAAGAGAAAAAATTGCTAATTTCAGAAATAAGGGATCTCGAACAAGAACTAGAAGTAAGTACTTATGGTATTTTAGAGCCAAAGGTTGAATATAAAAGGGTTGTATCTCCAAAAGAAGTTGATTTGGTTATTGTTCCAGGAATAATTTTTGATAAGGAAGGCTTTAGGATTGGATACGGAGGTGGTTTTTATGACCGCCTTTTGCCAGAATTGAAAGAAGGTATAACTTATGTAGGATTAGCTTTTAAATTTCAAGTTATAGAGAGCTTTCCTCATGATATTAATGATGTGCCAGTACATGTTGTTATAACTGAAGAAGGGATTATGAATATCTGGTAAAGATTGTATAGAATTTCCTTTCTAACCATAGAATACACAGAGTTTTGTTTGAAAAAAGAAGCTAAAAACAAAGGCAAGGGTTAAGAGGCAAGAAAGAAAAATTTTTTAATTTGCACTGAACACACAACCACAATAGCTTTGTCGGTATAGGTTGTGTTTTTTGCTTAATTGACAGCTAATTTTATAACCATCTTTTTTTTTAAAATCTTCAGCTAAAAATTTAATTTTTAATTTACCTTCTAACTCTTGCCCAATTTGGTTAATTATCTTTACATTTTTATAAGGGCTGACTGATAAAGTAGTTGCAAAGTAAAAAAAATTATTTTTCAAAGCAATATTAGCAGTTTTTTCTAGTCTGATTCTAAAGCAGATGCTACATCTTTTTCCTCCCTCTTTTTCTCTTTCCAAGCCAACTACTTTATTATTCCATCTTTTTGATTCATAATTTCCTATAAACAAGGGAAGTAAATTGATAGTATACTTTTTTGCTTCTTTTAGCCGTTTAAAATATTCTACTTGAGGGTAGATGTTAGGGTTATAAAAAAAACCAAAGATTTCATAATCTTCCTTTAGCAGATTAATTACATAGGTAGCACAAGGAGCACAACAGATATGAAGAAGTAGTTTTTGTTTTTTAGGAAGCATATAGCAGTTATTAACCAAAAGTGGACATAGGATAATGTAGATAAATAAGGTAT
>JASEGW010000133.1 GCA_030017825.1 bacterium
AAATATTTTCCTAATTTCAATTAATGCTTAGAAATATTAATCCTTAAACTTATATTTAAATCGAACTCAGGTTAATTACATAAAATTGTATTTAGAAAAGTAATAAAAACAATAATTAAAAGAAAGGAAGAAAAAATGCCTATTGACGACATAATTATTTCAAGAGCTATAATAGAAGAGTATAGCAAAGACCTGGTGGATAGTTTAGAAGTAGATGTAATTATTGCAGGAGCCGGGCCAGCAGGAATGGTGGCTGGATATTACTTAGCCAAAGAAGGAAAGAAGGTAATAATATTTGAAAGAAAACTTAGTGTAGGTGGAGGTATGTGGGGCGGAGGCATGATGTTTAACAAGGGAGTATTTCAAGAAGAAAGCAGATCTATCTTGGATGAATTTGGAATAAACGCTAAATTATATCAAGAAGGATACTATGTAGTAGATTGCTTAGAAGCTGTATCTTCAGTATGTGCTCAAGCGGTTAAAAAAGGAGCTAAGATATTTAACTGTATTAGCATTGAAGATGTAATGATTAGAGAAGAAAAAATAACGGGAGTAGTAATAAATTTTTCTGCGGTAGGGATTGCCAACTTACACGTAGATCCTTTAACAGTAAGAGCAAAAGTAGTAGTTGATGCTACTGGTCATGATTGTGAAGTGGTAAAGATTGTAAAAAGAAAACTTAAAGCTAAACTTTTTACGGAAACAGGAGATATTATGGGAGAAGGTTCTATGTGGGCAGAGGTAGGAGAGAGAACCATAGTAGAAAACACCAAACTTGCTTATCCAGGACTTTTTGTTGCCGGTATGGCTGCTAATGCTGTATTTGGTGGCCCAAGAATGGGACCTATCTTTGGTGGAATGTTGCTTTCAGGTCAAAAAGTGGCCGAGCTTATCTTGAATGAAAGGAGTAGCTAAATGGCTAAAACCTTTGCTGAAATTAATGATAAGATTAAAAAAGGGGAAGCTGTAGTAGTTACTGCTCAAGAAATAATAGACTTAGTAGAAAAAGATGGAGTAGAAAAAGTTGCTAAGGATGTGGATGTAGTAACCACAGGAACTTTTGGGCCTATGTGTTCATCTGGAGCTATATTAAATTTTGGTCATAGCGATCCTCCTGTTAAGATGCAGGAAGTATGGCTAAATGATGTTCCAGCGTATGCTGGTTTGGCAGCTGTGGATGTCTATATTGGAGCTACAGAGCTTTCAAAAACAAGAGGAATGGATTATGGTGGAGGGCATGTAATAGAAGACTTACTTTCAGGAAAGAAGATTTGCCTTCGAGCCATTTCTTGTGGTACAGATTGTTATCCCCGCAAAGAAATTACTACTCATATAACTTTAGATTCCATAAATCAAGCCATTTTATTTAATCCTCGTAATGCTTATCAGAATTATTGTGTGGCTACTAATTCTAGCAATAGAGTCCTGCATACATATATGGGCATACTTCTTCCTCATTTTGGCAATGCTACTTATTCTACTTCAGGCCAACTCAGTCCTTTGATAAATGATCCCTTATATCGCACTGTAGGTATAGGGACAAGGATATTTTTAGGAGGAGGGGTAGGGTATGTTGCCTTTGAAGGAACACAACATAATCCTGGTGCAGAGAGATTAGACAACGGTGTACCAATATCTCCTGCGGGAACATTAGCCTTAATTGGTGATTTGAAAAAGATGAGTCGCAATTATTTAAGAGGAGCTGTTTTTGAAAAATATGGTGTTTCTCTATTTGTAGGAGTGGGTATTCCTATTCCTATTTTAGATGAGGAGATGGTGAAATATACTTCTATTAAGAATGAGAATATTTATACAACTATTTATGACTATAGTGTAGAGAAGAGAAGTAAACCAACTTTGGGAAGAGTAAATTATGAGCAATTGCGAAGCGGAGAGATAAAGATTAATGGAAAAAATGTGCCAACTGCTTCTATGTCCAGTTATAAAAAAGCTTTAGACATTGCGGAAGTTTTAAAACAGTGGATTCAAGAAGGAAAATTTTTACTCCAGGAACCAATTGAGAAACTTTCAACAACTCAGATCTTTAAACCTCTAGAAATTATTGGAAACACAGAATAAGGGGGAGATATGAATAAAATAAAGATTATTTTGACCTTTCCCAAGGAAACCATAAATAAGCCCATTATTTGTCATTTAAATACAGATTACAAACTAATTTCTAATATCTTAAGGGCTAAGGTTATGCCACGAGAAGTAGGAAAGATGGTTTTGGAGATAGAGGGAGAAGAGAAGAATATAGAAGAAGGTATTAAGTATTTAGAGAGTTTTGGAATAGAAGTAATTCCAGTGAGTAAAGAGATAAAGTTTAACGAAGAAGAATGCGTTAGTTGTGGAGCTTGTTTGGCGGTGTGTGCTTCAGGAGCGTTAACCTTAGATCAAGAAAGTTATCAAGTAAGGTTTGATCGAGATCTTTGTATTCTATGCGAACATTGCGTAAGGGCTTGTCCTTTACGAGTCATTGAAGCTACTTTTGATGAAATTGAAAGATAGAGAGTTAGATAGGAGTTGGTAGGTGCCTAAGATAGATAAAGATAAAAGGAAGTATGTAGATGCTACTTTCATGGTAATTGAGTCTATGGAAGAGCTGCGGGATGTTTGGAGAAAAACTGCTCCTTTTTACGAGTTAGAAGAAAAAGAGAGGATTGAAGTAGAAAAAACCATTAAAAAAGTAAGAAAAGCTTTAGATATTATTGAGGAAGTAGTAAATGTTAAATAGATACAGGGAGGAGTATTTTATAAATCTAAATCCTATTCAAGCTGGCGGAAAGACAAATTCCTTAATAAGAAAAGTGGCTACAAATTTTGTAGATGGATATTCTATATGTGATTATTGTGCAGGAGCCTTGCATAGAATAGAAAAGCCTCCAGTTTGTAAGCTTATCATAGACTTGGCTAAATTTTTAGGCACTGATGAAGTAGTTCTTACCCATGGAGCAAGAGAGGGAAAATTTATGGTTATGAATCTTCTCTTAGACCCAGGAGATGTAATAATAATTGATAGCAATCGACATTATTCTACTTATGTAGCTACTGAAGGAGTAAAAGCAAGAGTATATGAGGTGCCTTGTACAAGTTATCCTTATTTTGAAATAACTCCTGATGCTTATGAAGAAACTATAAAAGAAATAATAAAAAAAGAGGGCACATCTCCAAAACTTGCTCTTTTAACTCATGTGGATGGAGATTATGGAAATCTGACCAATGCTTTAGAGATTAGTAGTATTTGCAAGAAATATGAAATTCCTTTTTTATTAAATGCTGCTTATACCGCAGGTAGAATGAAAGTAAATGCCAAAGAATTAGGGGTGGATTTTTTAGTCTGTTCTTGTCATAAAAGTTTTGGAATACCAGGGCCTTTAGGTATTCTTGGGATAAGTGAAAAATACAAGGACATATTTCTAAAGAAATCAGAGAAATATCCTAAAAAAGATATTTCTCTTTTAGGGTGCACAAGTAGAAGTGCCAGTACAGCAACGTTAATTGAGACTTTACCTCATCTTGAGAATAGGGTAGAAAACTACGAAGAAGAAGTTGAGAAAGCACGCTTTTTTGTGGAAAGAATGGAAAGTTTAGGAGAAATAAAACAGATAGGAGTAAAACCAAAAAAACATGATTTAATAAGATTGGAGACTCCTTTTTTATATGAGATGGGATTAAAACATCGTAAAAAAGGGTATTTTTTGTATGAGGAACTTCAAGATCGAGGCATTACGGGTTTAACTCCAGGTCAAACAAAATGGTTTAAAATCTCAACTTATGGCCTTACATGGAAGCAAGTAAAGTATTTAGTGGGGGCATTTGAGGAGATTGTTCATCAAGAGACCAATAACTTCTGACCTCTAATTTCTGAAAACTATTTATAAATATCTGTGTTTCATAAGTTCAAAATAAAATATGCTGTTTGGTAAGTGAAGAAATATGAAAACTTCACGAAGAGAATTTATTAAGCAAAGTGCTAAGTGGAGCTTATCTTTAGGAGTTTTGTCTTTTGTTTATTTTGTTCCTAAAGGATGGACAGCAAAAAAGAGTAATATCACAAAAGCGCTTTATTACAAAAAACTTTCTTCTTCCAATGTAAAATGCTTGCAATGTCCCCGCCAATGTGTTCTAATTCCTAAAAAAAGAGGTTTTTGTCGAGTTAGAGAAAACATGAACGGAGAGCTATATAGTTTAGTGTATGAAAATCCATGTGCTGTGCACATTGACCATATCGAGAAAAAGCCGCTTTTTCATGTGTTACCGACTTCCAAATCATTTTCCATTTCTACTGCTGGATGTAATCTTAGATGTAAATTTTGTCAGAATTGGCAAATATCTCAAAGACCTCCTGAAGATACTACAAATTACAATTACAACTCCCAAGACATAGTTATTTTATCCAAAAAATATAAATGTGCTTCAATAGCTTACACTTATACTGAGCCTACTATTTTTTATGAGTACATGTTGGAAATTGCCGAATTAGCAAAAGAGAATAGTATATTAGACTTACTGCGAAATAACAGCAATAGATACAAAAAAGCTTATAGATG
>JASEGW010000134.1 GCA_030017825.1 bacterium
CATCTATAAGCTTTTTTGTATCTATTGCTGTTATTTCGCAGTAAGTCTATTATTTAGATTTTTAACAGAAAATATTAATCTTTAAACTTAAATTTATATTGAATTCAGGTTAATGTAATGAGTCTAAGAAATGCTTTATTTAATATAGCAAGTTCTATAACTACTCCTCTATTTAGAAATTTTCAAAAGAATAAGATAATTATTCTTATGTATCATCGAGTCTTGAACGTAGATCCTGATTATCCTTTTGATGAAGATTTAATAAGTGCTACTCCTGAAAATTTTGAAGCTCAAATGAAGTATCTTAATGACCAATACAAGGTTATAACATTTGATGATTTACCTTCTATTTTAAATAATAAAGGGAAAAACTATGATCCTAAGATAATTATTACCTTTGATGATGGTTATTTAGATAATTATTTATATGCTTATCCTATTTTAAAAAAATATCAAATTCCTGCTACCATATTTTTAACTACAGATTATATTGACGGAAAAAGAGAACTCTTTTGGTGGGATGAAGTTGCTTATTTTATAAAGAAAACTTCTAAGTCCCATATTAATATTGATAAGGTCGGAAATTATCCTCTTCATAAACCTCATTTAAAGAAAAAAGCTATAATTAAAATTCAAATGATTCTAAAAAAAATGTCTGAAGAAGAAAAAAATAATACTCTAGAAAAATTAAAAAGTATTTGTGAAGTGACAACATGTCAACTAGAAAACATGTTTGTTTCTTGGACGCAGATTAAAGAAATGAGCAATCACGACATTTGCTTTGGAGCTCATACCTGTTCGCATATTATTGTCACTAGGGCTTCTTTGGCTAATGCCGAAGAAGAGATTATACGTTCTCGAAAAATTATTGAGGAGAAAATAGGAAAAAAAATAAAAATCTTTTCTTATCCCAATGGAAAGAATGATGATTATAGCCAAGATATAATTAAGGTGTTACAAAGAAATAAATTTGATTATGCTACTTTAACCATAGATGGAATAAATAGTCTAAAATATATTGCAAATAATCCTTATGCTTTACGAAGAGTTGGCATGCGCATTAGCGATAATCTTAATTATTTTAAACTTCAACTTTGTGGAGCTTTGGTAGGAATTAGAAAAATTAGAACTGGCATTTTGGGAGAAAATTTTTCTTGAAAGTATTTATTACTGATGCCAAACTTAACAGTACTCTTGCTACTATAAGATCTTTAGGAAAATTAGGATTAAAAGTTATTGCTGGCGATGAAACTAAACATGCTATTTCATTCTTTTCTCGCTATACTTATCAAAGATTTATTTATACTAGCCCATTAAGTAATCCTCAACAATTTATTAAAGATATCCTAAAAATAATAAATTTAGAAAAAGTAAGACTATTTATTCCTATGACTGACTATACATTATTACTCTTTTCTAAATATCGAAATAGATTTCCTTCTTTTACAAATATCCCTATTCCAGAATATGAAACAATCTGTAAAGTTGTAAATAAAAGATTAACTTTTCAAATTGCCAAGGAACAAAACATTCCTATACCAGAAACTATTTTTACTAATTCCTTAGAAAAAATACCTACAATTGCCTCAAAAATAAATTATCCTATAGTTATTAAATCAAGTCATGCTTCTTATTATGATGAAGAAAATAACCAAATAAGAAGGGGAAACACCATTTATGCTAATGATCCTCAAGAATTTATTGAAAAGTATAATGAGTTACATAAAATTTCTCCATATCCCTTAATTCAAGAAATGATTTCCGGTCAAGGCTGCGGCTTTTTTACTATTTTAGACAAGGATGGTAATTCTTTTGCCGAAGCTGCTCATTGTAGAATTCGAGAATCTAACCCCACAGGATCAGCAAGTTGTCTTTGCGAAAGTATTTCCGTAGATAAAACCATGAAAAAAAATGCTTTAAATCTATTAAGAGCTATTGGTTGGTGGGGACCAGCTATGGTAGAGTTTAAGAAAGATGTAAAAGATAGACAGTTTAAATTAATGGAAATAAATGGTCGACTCTGGGGTTCCCTTGCATTATTTACTCACGCGGGTATCGATTATCCGAAATTATTTTATAGATTGAGTCAAGGGAATAAAATCTCCACTGTAAAAAACTATAAAACGGGAATCAAGTGTCGTCACTTAAGAGGAGATATTAATCATTTAGTTCAAGTATTAAAGGGGCCTCCTTATAACTGGAAATCTTCTTATCCAAAGAGATTTTTTACTATAATTAATTTTTTAAAGTTTTGGGAAAAGAATTTAAGATATTATAACTTCTGCTCTAACGACATACCTCCTGGAATTGTAGATATCTTGCAATATTTTGCAACTATATTTAGAAACCTCTTTAAAAAGATTTTTCATGGAAAATAGGCAAGAGGTATTAATTAAAAAGCTAATAAATTTACACCCTTTAAATACCATTAAAAATATAATCTCCCCTAAAGAAAAGATATACCTTGTAGGCGGTAGTATTAGAGATTTTTTACTAGGAAAAAGAATAAAAGATTTTGATTTAATAACTAATAAGAATCCTTTCTCTATAGTAAAAAGAATAGCCAAATCTTTAAACGGAAAATTTTTTAAGTTTAAAGATTTTAATTACCGTATAATCTATAAAGAAAATCACATTGTTAAAAATATAGACTTTTCCAGATTTATAGAAAATACTCTCTTAAAGAACTTAAATACCCGCGATTTTACTATTAATGCTCTTGCTTTAGAAGTAAACAATCCTTGCTTTATCGATCCTTGCAACGGAATAAAAGATTTAACTCAAAAAACACTAAGAGTTATCAACTCTTCTTCTTTTGTAAAAGATCCTTTGAGATTATTAAGAGCTATTCGCTTAAGCGCTCAACTAAAATTTAAAATAGAAGATAAAACGAGAGAATCAATAACTAAACTTGCTCCTTTAATAAAAGAAGTATCCAGAGAAGGAATACTAAATGAATTATGCTTAATTTTAAAAAATAAAAAATCTTTTTATTTTTTAAAACAACTTTACGAATTAGATTTATTAATCTATATTATTCCTGAATTTGCTTTTTTCTATGATTCTTTGTTTAATAGTCAAGAAATATGGCTGCACTCTTTAAATTCTTTAAAAGAATTAGAAAATATTTTAGAAAATTTGTCTTGGTATTTTCCAGAATACCATAAAAAAATCAAGCAATATTTAAGAAAAAAACAAGTTGGTAATAGAAATAATCTTGTCTTACTAAAGTTAGCTATTTTTTTACACGATATTGGAAAACCACTCACAAAATCCCTTGACAAAAAAGGAAAATTTCATTATACTTCCCATCAGGAAGTAGGTAAAACTCTTGCCCATATCATCTGCAAACACCTATCTTTAAGCAATCAAGAAATTGAATGCTTAACGCAAACAATCAAACATCACATGCAAATTGGATATTTTTCCAATTGTAATAATTTAAGCTCTAAAGCTTTATGGCGTTTTTATAAAAAAATTGGCTCTAATTTAGTAAATATTGTTTTACTTTCTCTTGCTGACAGTAAAGAAACTTACAGCCAAGAACAAAAACTTGATTTAAAAAAACATCAAGGCTTTTCAAGAGATTTATTACAAAAATACTTTGAAAAAGACAAAGATTTCTATCCTAAAACCTTTATCAATGGAAACGATTTAATAAAATATTTTAATCTTTCTCCTGGACCCATATTTAAAACTATATTAAACGAAGCTATATTTGCCCATATAGATGGAAAGATAAAAAATAAAAAAGAAGCTTTAAAATATATAGAATTAAAATACAATCTACAACAAAGTAGTATTTTGGCTAAAGCTAAAGAATGATTAGTAAATGGCAAATGCCAGCCAGTAATCGTGAATAGGTAATTGCCATTTACTAAATAATCTGAGTTCGATTTAAATATAAGGGAGATAAAAAATGCAACACACACAACACACATGTTACATATGTAATAAAGCTATTTTGCCTGAGGAAAGTTTAGCAATTTTTCTTAATAAAAATATAATTGCCTATATGTGTAAAATTTGCAGGTAATTTTATTAAAAATTAGTAACTATTCAGCATAAACCTAATTTTTAAACTTCGCACTAAGAGAATATGTTGTTGTATTGAACATTGCTGAATAGTTACAAAAATTAATTACTTTTTAGGGTACACTTTTTGTGTATCCTTTTTTAAATGCATAGAAAAACTAAACAAGCTTTAGGGAACGCTGAAATTATTAAAGAGGGCACAATACATTATATAAAAACATTCTTTCTCTGTGAACCCTTTTATTCCTCGGTGACTTTTGTGGTTAAATTTTCCTTGACCAAGAAACTCTTCTTTGTTGTTTTAGGTTAAATAACCTTTATATCATAAAAATACCTTGCACTTATCTTTTTGTTGCATTATAATTATAAAAATAAAATGTTTTTACATGGAATTCTAAAAAAAATACTCTTTATATATTTTTTCATATTTTGCTTATTAATCTACCATCCTTATTCATATGCTAAAGAAGATAATTTAAATATAA
>JASEGW010000135.1 GCA_030017825.1 bacterium
TAAATTTCAAATGTTCAAAATCTAAAACTTTTCTGTTTCGGTCATTTGAATTTTTTCGCCGAGGTTGCTTCCTCGTTTTTTACAATTTAGATCAAGGTAATCAAAATATGTTTGCAGTCAAAACAATAAACCTAACTAAAATATTTAACGGAAATATAGCTGTTAATGGAGTAAATTTAGAAATTGAAAAAGGAGAGTTGTTCGGCTTATTAGGACCTAACGGTGCTGGCAAAACTACCATAATTTCCATGCTTTGCACCTTGCTAAAACCTTCTTTTGGAGGAGCATGGGTATGGGATTATGATGTAGCAAAACAGCACAATAAAGTGCGTAAATCTATTGGTATTGTTTTCCAAGACCCAAGCCTTGATGAAGAGCTTACTGCTTATGAAAACATTGATTTTCATGGAAGGTTGTATGGGATTCCTAATATTCTGCGACAAGAAAGAATAAATGATTTATTGAGATTGGTAGACTTGGAAGACAAAAGAGATAAGGTGGTTAAAACATTTTCTGGTGGTATGCGCAGAAGATTAGAAATCGCCCGAGGCTTGTTACATTTCCCTAAAGTTCTATTTTTAGATGAACCCACTTTAGGATTAGACCCCCAAACAAGAAGACATATTTGGAATTATATAAAAAAATTAAAAGATGAAGGTATGACTATTATAATAACTACTCATTATATGGATGAAGCAGACAGTCTATGTAATCGTTTAGCTATTATGGATAAGGGAAAAATCATTGCTTTAGGTTCGCCTGTTGAATTAAAAAATAATATCAGCAAAGATGTGATAACTTTAGAAGTATCAGATACTAAAAAAGACTTAGTTACAGCTTTTAACCTACCTTATGTTAATGAAGTTAAGGTAGAAAATCATAGAATAGTAAAATTATTCTTAAATGAAAGTGAAAGAAAGATTTCTCAGATATTAGAAATTGCCCAAAAGTACAAGATAGAAGTAAGCTCTTTAAATATATATAAGCCAACTTTAGATGATGTTTATTTATATTACACAGGCAAGCATATTAGAGAAGAAAGGCCAGATAGGAAAATACATATAAGGCAACGTCTTAAAATAAATAGGAGAAAAAATTGAACACTATTTATACTATTTGGTTAAGAGAAGTAACTCGTTTTTTTAGAGCAAAAAGTAGAATCATTGGTTCTTTAGGAATGCCTTTCTTTTTTCTTATAATCTTAGGAACAGGCTTCAGTTCTACTTTCAACATTAATACCATGAAAATTAGATATATAGATTTTATGATGCCCGGAATAATTGGAATGATACTTTTGTTTACTTCTATGTTTTCAGGCCTTTCTGTAATCTGGGACCGTCAGTTTGGATTCTTAAAAGAAATTATGGTAGCTCCTGTTTCCAGCGGCTGTGTTGTTTTGGGTAAAGCTTTAGGTGGTAGTACTACTGCTTTAATTCAAGCTATTCTTATGCTATTTTTGTCCCTTGCTGTGGGAGTAAAATTACCTTCCTTGTCAGGAGTTCTGCTTTCCTTGGCTTTTATGTTATTGACATCATTTCCTTTGGTAACTTTAGGAATTGCCTTTGCCTCTAAAATGGATGATCCTCATGGTTTCCAATTAATTATGAACTTTCTAATTATGCCTATGTTTTTACTTTCTGGAGCTTTCTTTCCCTTAGACAAGCTTCCAGATTGGCTAAAATATGCCTCATGTCTAAATCCTCTTTCCTATGGAGTAGATGGTCTTAGAGCAACTTTAATTGAAATTACCCAATTTTCTATTATCAAAGATTTAGTAGTTTTGTTAACTTTTTCTATAATTATTTTTTTGGTAGCAAGTTACTTATTCAGAAATAGTTCTAATTAGGAGAAAATTATGTATAAAATATGGCTAACTATATTACTTTTAGTTTCTTTGCCTACTTTAAGTCTTTCTGCTAAAGACAAATGTTTAATGTATAAATTAGGAGAAGAAAAGTTTACTTATGTGGACAAGGAAAAGATACAATACTTTACAAAGGGTGAAGGAGAAGAGACTATAGTGTTGTTACATGGTTTAGGTGGCAATGCTTATGACTGGAGAAACATCGTAGATAGATTGGCTTCTCAAGGATTTAGAGTTATTTTCTGGAATATGAGAGGAGTAGGGGGGACTGATAAGCCAAAAAACAAAGAAGATTATTCTCTTAAAAAAATAGCAGACCAGTTTTATGGATTTATGAAGAGCATAAATATACGTAGAGCAGTAATTGTAGGAAGCTCTTACGGGGGTGCCATTGCTATGATATTTGCCAAAGAACACCCTCAAATGGCAAAAAAATTAGTTTTGATTGACTCTTTATGCTACGAACAAGAAATACCATTTTATATTAGCGTTTTAAACTTTCCCATTATTCCTAAAATAGGTTTTTTTGTCTTGCCAAAATATTATTTAGCAAGACATGGAGTAAGATTGATGGTATATAATAAAAAAGTTATCAGCAGAAAGGATATAAAAATTTATGCTCAATATATAAAGCTACCAGGAGCTATCGATGCCTTAATTTGGACAACTAAGCATATGGTTAAAATTGATGCTAAAGAACTTAGAAAAGAAGTAATTAAAAAAATTATTACTCCTACTTTAATTATTTGGGGAGATAAGGATGAAATTATTCCCAGAGATTTTGCCTATAGATTACATGCAGATATTGAAAGATCCTCGCTTATTATGATTCCAGAATGTGGTCATAACCCCCAAGTGGAAAAGCCAAAAGCAGTAAGTAAAGCTATCTTAAAATTTATTAGAAAATAAATTATGTGTCAACCAACAAAAGAAATTAATAATTGTATTATAAAGAAGCAATACAGAGAATGTTAAAATAAGCTAAAGAGGCAAATTCTGTAATATTAATTACACATATGATTGCTTATTAAAAATTAAAGCTAAAAAGGACTTTAATTGTTAGCAAATTTTAGGATTGCCAAATTTATAATTGTTATCCGTCCCAAAGAGTATCTTAGCCTACCGAAATATAAAGGCTCTACTTTTCGTGGAGGCTTTGGCCATGCTTTCCGTCGTATTTCCTGTGCTATAAAATCCAAAACCTGCAACGAGTGCCTTCTTAAAGAAAAATGTGTATATTCTTATGTATTTGAAACATTTTCCCCAAATGATTCCGAAACCAAAAAAAGATACCCGAACATTCCTCATCCTTTCATAATAGAGCCTCCAGAAAATGAAAAACTTCATTATAAAGAAGGAGAAATACTTAAATTTGGCTTAGTTCTAATAGGTAAAGCTATAGATTACTTACCTTATTTTATTTATGCATTTAATGAACTTGGCAATATTGGAATAGGAAGAGCAAAGGGCAAATACTACCTTGAGACTGTATTAGGTCTTGATAATGAAAATTACACAGAAATTTATAATAATAAAGATAAAATCTTAGACAATTCTTTTAAAGTTATTGACCATAAAACAATAGAAGAGGAATGTAAGAGATATAAAAATATAAAAAGTATATCTCTTGATTTTTTAACTCCGCTCAGAATAAAACACGATAACAGGCTAACTAATAGATTAGAATTTAATGTTCTCATAACGGCTCTCATGCGAAGAATATCTTTACTTTCTTATTTTCATTGCGAGCAAAAGTTAGATGTTGATATTAAAGAAATAATTGAATGTGCCAGAGAAATAAAGGTCAAAGAATCTACCTTAAATTGGTATGATTGGGAAAGATACTCTAATAGACAAGATACCAGAATGAAATTAGGAGGCTTAGTGGGGAATATTACCTTTGAAGGAGAAATAGCTACCTTTTTTCCATATTTAGTGTTAGGAGAATATATTCATATTGGCAAAAACTGTAGTTTTGGATTGGGAAGATATGAGTTAAATACACCAAGCGGGAATAAAAAAGACATGAGTTCCTTGAAGTAATTTTTCTCCAAAATAGTCAAAAGTGATTACAAAGGCAGCTTTTGGATTGTAGGTGTTAATAAAGCTTCGCAATCCAGAAGGAATTTTCGGACTATTGAAATTACTATATTTTACTTCTATAGGAATAATATCTTTTCCTCTTATTATAAAATCAACTTCAGCTTTTGATTTAGATCTCCAAAAGTGTAGGGTTTCTAAAAAAGAAAGCTGTTTGCATAATTCTGAAAATACACTATTTTCGAAAAGCATTCCTTTGTCAGTTCTTTGTAAAAGGGGTTCAAAATTTCTCATAATAGAATTTCTTAAACCTATATCATAAAAAAAGACTTTAGAAGATTTAACAATCTCTTGCCGTCTATTAGTATAGAATGGCGGTAGTTCCAAAACTATAAAGGTATTTTGAAGAAGAAAGAGATTGTTTTCTACGGTTGGTCTGGATATACTTAAAGAATTGGTTAAATCACTAATATTGACTAAGTTGCCAATCTGATGACTTAAAAGTTCTATTAAATTATTAAAAGCAGGCACATTTTCAATTTCAGCAAAGTCTTTAATGTCTTTTCTGATATAAGAGCGGTATATCTCTAAAAGTAAAACTGTTTTA
>JASEGW010000136.1 GCA_030017825.1 bacterium
TTCAATTGGTTCTGTTATCAAAGCTTCTACTTCTTCGGGTGCTGCGTTCGGATAAGATGTTTGTATTGTTAGCTTCGGTATGTCAATTTCAGGGAGTAAATCGATGCTGAGCTGATGGTATGAAAAGATACCAAACAGTACAACAGCCAAAAACAACATTAAGGTTGTAACAGGTCGGCGTATTGATGTTGTCTGTAGCCACATATTTTATAGTTATAGAAAGTTCAGGGAACGTTTGCGAACAATATAGCCAACCCCCGCCTAATAATCAATTGTTCCGAATAATGTTCGAAGCTCCCATTAAAAAGATTATTGGCAATTTATTTAAAGATATTTCCTGAAAAATAAATATTATCTTTTTCATAATAGATGGAGAATTTTACTTCAGCTATGGTATCTTTCGGTTAGGTTAAAAGTCAAATTTAGTTGAAATATAAAAGTCCCCCTTAACTTTATGTTGCTTTTTAAGGTTTAAATTTTTAAAAATAAAAACATAAACAATTAAATATTTTTAAATTTATAAATCCTAATTATAGATGTTGAATTATCCGAAGATAATAAGCAGGCATACTTATCCTTTGATATTAAACAAGCATCAATTAATTTTTCATTTTTATCCAGATGAAACTCAAGAGTATTCAAATATTTGCTAGTCGCATTAAACACATCAACAATTAACTTAACAGAGCCTGGGCGTGGATATCTGGTTACAAAAATTTTACCATCATCAGAAATGTCAATCTTTTTTATTAACGGTGGATATGTTATTCCTTCCTGCACAACTGATTTTTGCATGTGAGATAATAGGTCAATTTCACTTTTTGAATAGGGCTGAGGCTTAAAATCAGGATAAGTAAAACTTCCAATTATTTTCCCGCTTTTTGAATATACACTTATATTATATTTATTATCAAAAGCTAAGTATATTTTTTCTTTTATTGCTACAATTGGCAAAACAATCCTGAGGGGTGGTGGAGATTGAATGTATTCAAATTTAATAATAGGGCGTGAGTGTTTGCTGGTAAATATGTTACCCTCCATTCTTCCATTGGATTTACCCTCCATATATCCATCGAAATTAATTGTAACATACAGAATATCTTTTGTATTCGGGTTAAATGAATAATTAGTTATTAGTCCGATACCAAGAATATTAGTAACACCTTTTGGCTTACCGTTAAAATCAAACTTCAATACTTTTTTCCCCAACGAATCTGTTGCGATTGAATTTCCGAGTGAGCCAAAAAAAACCTCATCATTCGACATGAAAGCGAACATTTTTTTACCAACGGATGAAATTATGTTTGATGAATTTGATTTTAGATTATATAGTACAGCATCATCATCTTGAAAGCCAACAATAAAACAAGAAATTTCATTAGATAATATCTGGCTCCAGTAAATATTTTTCGGCAGTTCCTGTGATATGATGTTTCTCTCTTCGGATGTTTGACCGATGGCTGTAAGGTTGATAAAAAGAAGATACATCCACAGAATATTTAAATAATATTTCATATTCATTCTAAGAATAGTTTATATTTTAGTATGTGAGGATAAGGGTCCATCTTATCCAAGTATATGTTACCCTCGACGTCTGACCTTATAAAGCGAACTTCTTCAAGCCCTAAATCTGTGCATGATACTGAACCAAGATACTCCCCATTCTTTCCGTCAATAAAATCAAAGTACTGCTTAACTTCTTTTCCTCTTTCTATATCAACCAAAATTAAAATTATATCGCCCGGCAATATAGCAACTTCTCTAACTACTGAAGGGGATTTTATAATTCTCGTGCCGGGCTCATAATAAGGCGCAATTACAGAGCGAGTTCCATTTATAATAAGTAACAATTTTCCATCCTCAGAATATTTATTAATTATATAAGGATAAAAATAACTGTAATAAATGTATCCACCCGGGCTTTTTAAAAGTATTCCAGAAAAACCGGATATCTCGTTCATCTTAGCATTTCGGCCTTTTGGTCTTTCACAATATATCATTTCGGGTTTATCAGAATATACATTTAGAAGATTATAACGATGTATTAAATCACCATTATAAGTAAAGGGGAAACCCATTACATCAACAATCAATGGTCTAACAGCAATTATTTGAGCGGGTAGAAAAGGAAGTTTGAAGGTTGTAATCAGATGATTGAGTGAATCATAAACATTTACGTTTTTATTAATTTTATCTATTACATAAACGTTGCACGAGTCATCGACGCAAATATTATGGAGATTGCTGAGCTCTCCCGGGCCCTTCCCTGGACCATAGCCAAATGTTTGGATAAGTTTTCCTTCTTTTGAAAATTTTTTTATAACTTTAAAAGCATCGTCAGCTACATAGAGATTCTGATTTTGGTCTAAAGTAAAAGAAGATATTAATCCAAACATTTCCTCCTCTGAAATTTCATCTTTTCCATACTGCATTATTAATTCTATCTTAACATTTATTTTTTTTTCTTTTGTAATAGTTATAGCATAGAAAATTCCTATTACTAACACTGGCAATACAACTAATAGAACAAGTAGTTGTTTCTTTTTATTATATCTAATGTTCATATATTATTCTATTACGAATTATTCCATCGTAACATTTCGACTTGTTATTATTTTATTAACGAGATAATCTATTATAATGACCCAATACGATTATTTTTTATCTAATTTGGATCACCAGCACAAGGTCTCCAATTATCTGAACCTCCTATGTTATCGTAGCAACACATAAAGCCAGCCACATTACCACAGATTGGAGTAGACCGACAACCCCAACAATATATGTCGATACGAGTTATTGCAGCATAAAGGTTATTATATATGTTTAAAAATGTTAGGACTAATAAAAGACCGAAAAAGAATCCGATCATTGATTTCTTGATTTTTGAATTTGTATTCATATTTCCTCCATCAGATTAAATATTAGTTTTTGGTTTTTGTATTGGGTCATTTCTTTTTTTTATTAATAAAATTTTTAATCTCATCAAGAAAAGCATTTTGTAATTCAAAGTTATCGGTAGATTTTTGTATCGAAACAATTTCATTAAAAGAATTTACTAGTATTTTAAGTGGTGTAGATATTTTGAACTCTGCAAAAAGTTCTTTTCTTTCATCAAATATAATTGGAAACTTTATTTTTCTTGCATTTGTCCATGCCCTTAGTAAATCTTCACTCCGAGCAGAAGCTATACCTATAACTTCTATCATGGAATTATAATCCTCATTTATTTTTCCCCACAGTGAAAATTCAGTTAGACAGCTTGCGCAATCCTTTTCTACATCAAAGATGATAAATAATAGTAATGTTTGCTTCCTTTCTGAAGTGTCAATAATTTTACCATCTATTGACTGTATCTTCATATTGTTTATTATATTGCCAATTTTGATATGTTCTTTCTGGACTTTCTTTTGCATAATTGGGATTAATAGTATAAAAGAAAGTAATACCATTAAAAGCAACAAGATGCCTGTATTCGAATTTGAGAGACTTTTTAAATGGTATCCTTTAGAGCGAAAGGAATAAACATAAAGTGCTAAAATTAAAATAAAAGTATTCCTTAGTATAGTACTAAAAGAAAAATTGCCTAATAAAAATGGACCAAAACAAGCACATATCCAGTTTTTCTGCCATAAAATAGAATAGACTCCAATAATATTAAATAAGCTTAACAGAATGATACTTGTTATTACTGCATATTTAGTATAAAGCCCGGAAGAAATAAAAAATCCTACTATCAATTCTAATATAATTATACCTGTTGCCATTAAATAAAGTATACTATGAGAAATAAAATTGAAGGACTGAAGGCTTTCAATAAAAAGTTGGAAATAAACCGTCTTTAAAATTGCAGAAATTAAAAATATCAATCCAAGTAAAACCTGACCGCCAATATTAATATATTTACTAACTCCTTTTTCCATATCCTTTTATTTTTTTAGTTAATTGCACTTGTAAATTAATATCTTTCTCTCAAAAAGTCAAGGAAAAAAATGTGTCAAAAATTTGTGTCAAAATATTGTGTCAAAAATTTAAAGATTTAATAGCACTTTTATAGTATCCATAACATTCTCAAGCCTTATCTCTTTGTTGTTAACGTCGCTTTTATGTAAAATCTCATTTTCATTGTTAAAAATGATTCTTCCAGGTGTATGATTTATACCGTATTTCACACTCAAGTTTAGACTGCTATCAAATAAGACAGGGATGTCGATATTAAACATTTTTACGTATCTTGCTGCTATTGCACGATGCTGATGAGAAATGACTCCAACTACCGATAATTTTTGCTCGAAGATTTTTTGATTGCTGTTCCAGAATAATATTTCGTTTAAACAACTCTGGCAATCGTTAGGTGAAAAGAAAATAAAAACTCTTATACTTCCCTGAAGTGAATCGCTGTTTATTATTTTGCCGTCGATGGTTGATGAAATTAACTTATCAAAT
>JASEGW010000137.1 GCA_030017825.1 bacterium
TCGGATCTCGAATTTTACTTTAGTGTGCTACAATACCTAATTATTTTTGCATGGGGAGTTATCTATAATTGTTTAATTTATAGTATCTATAATTCGAAACTATTGAATAGATACAATCCTAATAATAAATATTTGGTAGGTGTTATTAATGATTTTAACAGTAAACTACCCTATCTTTCTTTTAATTTTATTTTAATTTTATATAAGTATCAATATTTATTGGAGGGGTAAGATTAATCCGACAAATTAATTGGTATTCTCCTGATTTTACAGTTTCACCTAATTTATTTCTTTTATTCCATACTTGGCTAAAGTATAACTCTTCTTTTGGTTGTAAAAGAGCTTCTTTTTGGTTTGTTCCAGAAATATGCCAAACTACCCTTCCATGTTTCTTGATAATAAAATTATATTGAGGTTCTGTAAACTTTAATAAATTAGGTTCTTTTTCTTTATTTTTCATCCTTAGCTCTAAAAGATAATCCACCTTATTTGACAGCAATTCAGCTTGAAGAAAATATTCTATATTTTCAAAAGTGTAAAAATGCCTCTTAGGTTTATTAAAATATTGCTTAGCATATATAAACATACCAATAATTATCAGTAGATCAATAGCTAAAATAATATGTTTTATATTGGGGTTTAAAACTGTTTTACTTTCGTATTTTTTTCTTTTCGAAGGGTACATCATAGTTGTAAAAGCTTAACTAAATGTTAATATGACTTATAGCCCGGAAGGATTAATCTTTTTAAATAGAAATTTTTAAAAACGAAAACCCCAAAACAGTAATGTAAAATTTAAAACTAAAATACCAATTATAATTCAAGAGATCTGTTTACAGTTCTTTAAAAACTAAATAGGGTCATTTAAATTTTTAGTTTTTAATATATATTCTTGGTACGCTTTTGCCTACTTGACAGACAATTTCATAATTTATGCTAGCGCAAATTTTAGCAATCTCATCAACAGAAATGCTGTTATCTCCAAACAGAATAACCTCTTCTTCTTCTTTAACATTTTCTAGTTTGTTTATATCTACCATACATAAATCCATGCAAACTCTTCCTACTAATGGAACTTTCTTATTTCTAATGATTACATGGCCTTTATTAGATAAGAGACGATTATAACCATTATTATAACCTACTGGCAGAATTGCTAATTTAGTGTCTTTGGAAGTAATATATGTTTTGCCGTAAGATATGCCACTACCTTTTGGTAAGGTTTTTATTTGTAAAATCTTAGTCTTAAAACACATAGCTGGTTTCAAATCTATTTTTTGAGAACAATATAAAGAAGGATAAAGACCATAAGTCATAATTCCAATTCTTGCCATGTTTAGATACATCATAGGAAATTTAACAAAAGCAGCGCTATTAGAGATATGCTTTAAAGGAATGTGTATATTCTCTTTTTCTAATTTTTTTAAAAGATTTTCAAATTTTTTAAACTGTTCCCAAGCATAAGTATCATCCTCTTCATCAGCGGTAGCTAGATGAGTATATATTCCTTCTAATTCAATATAAGGTAGCTTTTGTAGATTTTTCAAGAAATCTACTGCTTGATCAGGCAAGATTCCCATGCGCCCCATTCCAGAATCAATTTTAACATGAACTTTTACATTTTGACTATATTTTTTGCCCAAACGAGATAATTCTTGAACTATTTTTAGGTTGAAAACAGCTGGAGTAAGATTATACTTTATGATTTTGGAAATATCTTGAGGAAAAATTATTCCTAAAACTAAAATAGGAATATTTATTTTAGCTTTTCGTAAAGTTATAGCCTCCTGGCAATTGGCTACTCCTAAGCAGTCTACTCCACAAGAGATGGCTACACGACTAGTTTCAATAGCTCCATGACCATAACCATCAGCTTTTACGACTACTAATAACTTAGACCGATTTTCCAATAGATTTTTAAATTTATTTATATTATGTCTTATGTTATCTAAATTAATTTCTACCCAACAACTATAATTCATAATCTTTCCTTTATATTTAATACCTAAAAACATTGCTTTTAAAGTTCTTGCCCAAAAAAAACAAAAAAATAATAATCTGTGTTCTCTATTACCTAATTACCAATTACTGATTAGCAATTACTTGTTTAATTTAGGCTTGTTTGGGTTAGGAATTTAAAATCAATTTAGCATTAGATACGTTTTGCAGTTTTTTTATAAAACTCATAAATAAGATCAAAAATACTCTTCTTTTTTATTAATAATTTATAACCTCTAAAAACAAATAAAGCAATTAGAAAACAAATAGTATAAGTATAAACTTTATCCGTAATTACCTGTTTGTAATAATCTGGTTTTTCTTTTATTTGTTTCTTTGTATATATTTTGCTTAGGTCGTCATTAATATTGTCATGAATATTAGTTATAGGAATTCCGTGTAGTAATCTTTGGAGATTATCATAAGCAACTTTGTTTTTCCTTTTGGCCCAGGAGGCAAATTCAATGGATTGAGAGTAAGAAGACATA
This sequence comes from bacterium, assembly GCA_030017825.1. GTDB lineage: Bacteria > UBA9089 > JAHJRX01 > JAHJRX01 > JAHJRX01 > JASEGW01. The sequence goes on from JASEGW010000137.1 coordinate 2,487, forward strand.
GCCTCTCTTTTTTTGTCAAATACTTCATAAATAATTCCCTGATTGTTATGTATTTTTGACATATTAAGATATATTTCTTCTTCTTCAGAAGTATCCTTTTTACGAGCTTTTCTTAAATTTTTCCAAAAAAATTCTAAAGATCTACTTAACTTTTCTTTAGACTCATCAAGTCTATCTAATTGCAGATTAACAGTTCCTAAATTAAAATTTACAATAGGATTGTTAGCTTCTTCAGGTAATAATTTTTTCCATTCCTGCATAGCTTCTTTATACATTCTATTTTTATAGTACGATACCCCTAAATTATAATGCAGCAAAGGAGTATCAATACCAAGCTTAAAGGCTTTTGAATATAAATTAATGCATTCTTTTAGATCGTCAATATAATAAAAATAAACATTGGCAATATTGTAAATAGCTTGTTTGTGGAGAGGATCCAACTGTAAACAGTCATTAAATCTAACAAGAGCTTTTTCCATCATATTCTTTTCGTAATAAATTAATCCTAAATAATTATGAGCATTAGCATGTTTAGGATTTTTATTGATAACAAATTGAAACTCAGCTGCTGATCTATTAATCATTCCTTTTTCGTAAAAGAGAGTCCCTAAATAATAATGAGCTTCTATGTAACCATGAGCATGTTTGACTGTAGTTTTAAAAAACTCTTCTGCTAAATCTTTGCGATCTTTCTTTAGATAATATCTGCCTAATTTGTATAAAATATCTGGATTACATTGTTTCTCATCAGTGATTTTATATATGAATCTATGTACCCCTACAGCAGCCTTATACATCTTTTTTTTCATTAAGATACTTTGCATTAAAAATAAAGATCCCAGATGGTTATACTTTATACTCAAGGCTTTTTCACATTCTAGAGAAGCTTCTTCAATATCTCCTCGATTAAAATAAATCCATCCCAAGCTGACCATAGCTTCAACATTTTTAGAGTTAATAGCTATAATTTTATCATAAACTTTTTTTGCTCCTCCTAAATCATCTATATTACCATAAATTATTAGTAAATTTTTTAATAGAATTAGACTTTTTGGTTCTTTCTTTAAAGCAGTTTCTAAAAGTGAAATAGCTTTTTGTGGATTTACGGGAGCGTATGATTGAGCGAACTTATGATATACTTTTTCTTTAGCATAAGTATATTTAAGACTTTTTTTGAGGTTTTCCTCTGCAGATTTAAAATCTTTTTTTTCAATGGCTAAAATTCCTTTATATAAATATGACTTTGCTTGAATATAGCGGTTAATAATATGAAAAGATACAGCAATAATCATAACAATGCAGATAAACAAGTAGATTATCCGCATTAAAGTTTTATTTTTGTAAATGTTCTTAAATTTAGTAGTTATTTCCCTTAGATATATTTTCTTTCTTTTAGGAGGAATAATTATTTCTTTCTTTTTTATAATTTCTTCAACTGCAACTTCTGGTTTTATTTCTTCTAAAGTTTCGAGGCTTTCCTCTTCTTCGAAAGGAATAATTTCTTTTTCTAAAGCAAATAGCTCTTGGTCTATAATATCTTCTGTTGTTTTTTCTTTTTCTGGAGATATTTCCTCAGAATCTTCAAATAATTCTTTTTCAAAATCATTATTATCAGTTTCTCCAGGAGCTTCTATCTCTTTTTCAGAATCTTCTCTTTTTTCTAAAGACGATATTTCTTTGTCTTCGCCATTTATCTCTGGATGGTTATTTTTAAAATTATTGTCCTTATCCATTCCTTCCATAAGAGAATCCATTTCTTCTAATTCTTCTTTTTTCCCTCTATCTTTTTTTTCTTCAACCATGATTTACCTATATAGTTATTTACAGTTAATCTATTTTTATTATAGTAGAATTGAAATGTAGAATTTTATTCTATTAGAATTAAGATGTAAAGTCAATTTAAAACTGAAGTTTGAATAAAATTTACAACCACCCTCTGTAAAATAAGGAGTTA
>JASEGW010000138.1 GCA_030017825.1 bacterium
CGGATTTCGTGCTTCGAATTTTACTTTAGTGTGCTACAATACCTAATTATTTTTGTATGGATACTTATTAGGAACTCAACTATATTAGTCTTAATTTTTTAGAGGTATATTATGAAGGTGCAATTGTATGATACAACTTTACGAGATGGTGCCCAGTCAGAAGGAATATCTTTTTCTTTAAATGATAAAATAAGAATTATTAAGAAATTAGACGATCTTGGAATAAATTTCATTGAAGCTGGCTGGCCTGGATCTAATCCAAAGGATATTAAATTATTTGAAGCTGTAAAAGAAATACAGCTTAAGAATGCACATATTGTAGCTTTTGGCAGCACTAGACATATTAAAAACAAAGTATCTGAAGATCCTAATATTAAAGCTTTAGTGGAGACAGGATGTGATTATATAACTATTTTTGGAAAAAGCTGGGATCTGCATGTCACAAAAGCTTTAAGAATAACTTTAGAGCAAAACCTTGAGATAATAAGCAGCTCTATTGCTTATTTAGTCTCTAAAGGAAAGAAGATTATCTATGACGCTGAGCATTTTTTTGATGCTTACAAAACCAATTCAGAATACGCTCTCAAAACTATAAAAACTGCTCAAGATGCTGGGTGTTGTAGTATAGTTCTTTGTGATACTAATGGTGGCACCATGCCTTTTGAATTAGAGAAGATAATTAAGGTAGTTAAGAACAGCTTTAAAACTCCTTTAGGAATCCATAGCCACAATGATAGTGAAATGGCTATTGCCAACACTATTGCAGCTGTGCGATTGGGATGCGAACAAGTCCAAGGAACCATTAATGGCTATGGAGAAAGGTGTGGAAACGCTAATCTTTGTTCAATTATTCCTAATCTAAAACTAAAGTTAGGAATTGACTGTATAAGTAATGAACAATTAAAAAAATTAACTGAAACTTCAAGATTTGTAAATGAAGTAGCTAATGTCTCTCCTCATATTCACCAACCTTATGTAGGAATATCTGCTTTTGCTCATAAAGGTGGTATTCATGTAGACGCTATTAAAAAATGTGGAGAAACATACGAACATATTATTCCAGAAATAGTAGGAAACCATCGAAGAATGCTTGTTTCAGAACTGGCTGGCAAAACCACAATATTAGAAAAAGCTGCTCAATACAACATAAAATTAGACAAAGACAGTCCAGAAGTAACTAATATTATTAAAATCTTAAAAAGAATGGAAAATGAAGGTTACCAATTTGAAGGAGCAGATGCTTCCTTTGAGCTTCTTATAAAGAAAAATGTGGGACTCCACCGCAGTTTTTTTGATTTAATGGGTTTTCGGATAATAGTTGAGAGAAGAAATGACAAGCTTATCTCTGAAGCTACTGTAAAATTAATGATAGAAGGAGAAGAAGAATATACTGTTGCTGAAGGAGATGGCCCTGTAAATGCTTTAGACAATGCTCTAAGAAAAGCCTTAGAAGGGTTTTATCCTATTGTAAAAGGAATTCACCTAACAGACTATAAGGTTAGAGTATTAGATGCCCAAGAAGGAACAGCTGCAAAGGTTAGGGTATTAATAGAATCTAGCAATCTCCAAGATACTTGGGGAACAGTAGGAGTTTCTGAAAACATAATTGAAGCTAGCTATAAAGCCTTAGTGGATAGTATTGAATATGTACTTTTAAAAAAAGAACAGGATGAGCATGGAAATATCTAAAACCTATCAACCAAAAGATGTAGAAGAACGTTGGTATAGCTTTTGGGAAAAAAATAACTTTTTTTATGCTGACAATCTATCTTCAAAAGAACCCTTCTCTATAGTAATTCCTCCTCCAAATATTACTGGTTATCTCCATATGGGCCATGCCTTAAATAATACTCTACAAGATATAATTATCCGCACCAAGCGCATGCAAGGATATAATGCTCTATGGATTCCTGGCACAGACCATGCAGGAATTGCCACTCAAAATGTGGTAGAAAAAGAACTAAAAAAACAGAATATAAAAAGAGAAGAGTTAGGTAGGGAAGAATTTATAAAAAGAGTTTGGGAGTGGCGAGAACAATATGGAAATCAAATTATACAACAACTAAAGAGATTAGGTTGTTCTTGCGATTGGTCTCGTCTTAGATTCACTATGGATGAAGGTCTTTCTAAAGCTGTTAGAGAGGTATTTATTACTCTTTACGAAGAGGGACTTATTTATCAAGACAATTATATTGTAAATTGGTGTCCCCGCTGCCACACAGCTTTATCTGATATTGAGGTAGAACATAAAGAAACCTTTGGTAAGCTATATTATCTTAAATATCCTTTAGTATATAACCCTCAAGAATATATTGTAGTAGCTACTACTCGACCTGAAACTATGTTAGGAGATACTGCTGTAGCCATAAATCCCAATGATGAAAGATATAGAAGTTTATTAGGGCAAAAAGCTCTCCTTCCTATTCTGAAGAGAGAAATTCCTATTATATCTGATAGCTTTGTAGACCCTTCTTTTGGCACTGGAGCTGTAAAGGTCACCCCAGCCCATGATCCTAACGATTTTGAGATTGGAAAAAGGCATAGTTTAGAAGAAATTAACATTTTAAATAAAGATGCTACTTTAAATTCTAATGCTGGACACTATAAAGACTTAGATCGCTTTCATGCTCGCCAAAAATTATTAAAAGACTTAGAAGAACTAAATTTTATAGAAAAGACAGAAGACTATAAATATTCTATTGGGCATTGCTATCGCTGTCATACCGTTGTAGAGCCTTATCTCTCTAAACAATGGTTTGTAAATATGAAAAGCTTAGCTGATTCAGCAATTAAGGCTGTAAAAGAGAATGAGACCACCTTTATTCCTAAATCCTGGGAAAAGACTTATTTTGAATGGATGTACAATATTAAAGATTGGTGTATTTCTAGACAAATTTGGTGGGGACATCGTATTCCAGTCTGGTATTGCTCCAATTGTAATAATACCATCGTATCTCGAACAGACATTAAGGAATGCCCTAAATGTATGAGTAAAAACATAAAGCAAGATGAAGATGTTTTAGATACTTGGTTTTCTTCATCTCTGTGGCCTTTTTCTACTTTAGGTTTTCCTGAAAATACCAAAGATTTAGAAACCTTTTACCCCACCTCAGTGCTTTCTACAGGATTTGATATTATATTCTTTTGGGTAGCTAGAATGATTATGATGGGCTTAAAGTTCCAGAATAAGGTTCCTTTTAAAAAAGTATATATTCATGCTTTAATCAAAGATGCCTGTGGTCAGAAAATGAGTAAATCTTCAGGAAATGTTATCGATCCTATAGAGATAATAGATAAATTTGGAACTGATGCCCTTCGCTTTACCTTAGCTATTATGGCTATTCAAGGTAGAGATATTCTCCTTTCCCAAGAACGCATTAAAGGTTACCGTCATTTTTGTAATAAAATTTGGAATGCTACGCGCTTTATCCTTATGAACACTAAAGACTTTAATAATATCACTCTTGATATTCCAGATAAGCTAACATTAGCCGATCGATGGATTATAAGTAAAGCTAATCAACTCATAGACAAAGTAACTATAAGTATAGAAAGCTATCAGTTCAACGAAGCCTCACAAGCTCTATATGATTTTATTTGGCACGAATTTTGTGACTGGTATATAGAATTAGCTAAGATAAACTTAAATAATGAAAAACGTAGACAAACTCAAATAGTGCTTTTAAAAGTACTCTGCGATATTTTAAAACTTCTTCATCCTTTTATGCCTTTTATTACTGAAGAAATATGGTGTAATCTTCCGATAAGAAATAAAGAAGAAAGTATCATGATTAGTCCATGGCCAAAATCTTTACCTTCCATAATTAAAGAAAGCTCTATCCAAGATATGAATTATTTAAAAGAAGTAATAACTTTAATTAGAAATCTTCTTTGGGAAATGGACATATCTCCCAAGACAGCTGTAAAAGTTATACTAAAGACTACAAACTTAAAGAAATTGCAATTATTGCAAGACCATACTTCTTATATTAAAGGATTAATAACTATCTCTAAAATAGAAATAAGTAAGGATTTAGAAAAACCTAAGCATTCTGTCTCCACAGCTTTAGGAGAACTTAAGATATTCTTACCATTGGAAGGAATTATAGACTTTCAGAAAGAAAAAGTTAGGTTGGGTAAAGAAATTCAGAAAATAGAAAAAGAGTTAGGTGGAATTAGAGTCAAGTTAAATAACAAAGAGTTTTTAAATAAAGCCAAAGAAGAGGTAGTTAAAGAGCAACAACAATTAGAAGAAGAGTTCTTGCAAAAGAAAGAACATCTAGAAACTCATTTAAAAGTAGTAGAAGAAAGCATAAACAAAATATAAAACTACAATTTAAATCTATAAGTTGACAGCCGTCAGGTAATAGATAACGTAACTATTCAGCATAAACCTAAGTTTAAAAATTAGTATTTCTGAGCATTAA
>JASEGW010000139.1 GCA_030017825.1 bacterium
AGGATTTATCTTAAAATACCACACCCTTATATGAGGGTGAATATTATACCAGGAGTGTTCTTATGAAAAAACTAAAACTTAAAATTAGAACTTATTTTGTCACAGGAATTTTAATAACTCTTCCCATGTTCATAACTTTTTGGTTTGTATGTTTTTTGTTTAATATATTAAATGGATTTTTAAAGATTCCTACCTCTTTTCTCGCTAAATATAACATACCTTATATAAATATTATTATACCTATCATAGGATTGATAACTATCTTTCTTGGTATTATTTGTATCGGAATTTTAACTACTAATATAATGGGTAAAAGATTAATTATGTTAGGAGAAGCTTTTCTTTCAAAACTCCCCATTATAAATACTATTTATAATTCTACCAAACAATTTTCAAAAATCATATTTTTACAAAGCAAAGATTCCTTTTCCAAAGTTGTTTTAATAGAATACCCAAGAAAAGGTTTACATTCCATTGGATTTGTCACCTCTGAGTCCAAAGAAAGTATTCAGAATATATTTAATAAAGACTTAATAAATGTCTTTATACCCACAACCCCCAATCCTACTTCCGGAATGTTAGTCATGCTACCCAAAGACGAAGCTATTCCTTTAGATATGAGCATAGAAGAAAGTCTAAAATATATTGTCTCTGGAGGTATTCTATCATCTCCCAAAAATAGTAACTGATAGATAAATAATTAGTAATTCTCCTGCTACCAATTACTATTTTATTATTTAGCTTGCACCTTTTGGAAACAAATATGTTCTATGAAAAAAATATAGCTACTTTAAAACAGTTTTACCCACACCTTTATGAAACTCTAAAAGATATTCCTACTCAAAATTTAACTATTCATAATTCCCGTACAAATAATCCCACTTTGAGCATTAAAAATAAAAATAAAGAAATATTTTTACATAGCAAGTATGACCCTAAAAAAGAAGCTCAAAGACAATTAAGCTCTCAACAATTGAACCCTGGTAATAAAGTTATTCTTTTTGGTTGTGGCTTAGGATACCTTATTCCTGAAATATTATCTGCTATCCTTCCTAAAGGAAACCTTATTATCATTGAACCAAATTACGCTGTATTTAAGATGGCTTTAAAATTAATTGACTTTCGATCTTTTTTATCAAGTCCTAACATAGTTTTTATTGTAAGCGACAAATTGGAAATTATATCTCATAATCTATGTCAAATCCTTAAAAATTCATCTTCTGACACCAAAGTTATTATACATCAACCTACCTTAGAAATAATACCTGCTTCTCTTGCAAATATTGAAGAACTACTAAAAAATATCATCTTGTCTCGTAAGTCTTCTAAAGTTTTTGCTTCTACTTTAGCTAAAAATCTTAATTTAAACATTAAATACATCATTAAAAGTATTGGCATAAAAAACTTATTTAACAAATATCTTAATTTACCTATATTTGTAATCTCCGCTGGTCCTTCTTTAGATAACTGCACTAATTATCTATCAAGAATTCAAGAATATGCTATCTTAATTTCTGTAGGAACTGCTCTTAGCCCTTTACTAAACAACAAGATTACCCCCGATTTTGTAGTCATCACTGACTGTCAAGAATTCGTTTTCAATCAATTCAGCAACCACTTGAATAAAAAAATACCTTTAATCTTTATCCCCACTGCTTATCCTAAAGTTATTGAACAATATCAAGGCACTAAAATTATAGCTCTAATAAAAGACGAATTTTTTTCTAAAAATTTAGTAGATTTACGTCAATTAAAAGGAGAAATTGAAACTGGTGGCTCTGTAGCTACAGCTAGTTTAGATATTGCCATTCGTATGGGAGGAAATCCCATTATTTTTATTGGTCAAGACCTCTCCTATCCTTCTCAAAAAACTCATGCTCAAGATACATATCAAGCAGAACAAAATTTAAATAACCTTAATAAGTTTAATACTTTAGAAATGATATATCGAGAAAATCTAAATAGGGGAAATCTTATTGAAGTCACTAGCGCTTGTAAAGAAACTAATATCACCCACCGTAATTTATTAATTTATTTAAGATGGATTGAAAACCGAATTAGAAAAGAGAAGAATAAGACTTTTATTAATACTTCCACTATAGGAGCTAAAATTAAAGGTACTTTAGATTTAGATTTAAGAGAGATTAACAATCATTACTGTCAAAAAAAGATCAATAAAAGCATAAAACTCCCCTCTCCTATTATAAATTCAACTCAATACAACAAATGGAAAGATGCTCTGCAAGAGTATATAAGAGAAAATCTATGAATTGTTATCAAGAAAACATTAAGATCCTTAAAGACAAAGAACCAGAATTAGTGGAAAAATTAGAAAAAATCCCTTTTACAAGTGACAGTTGTTCTATATTAGACAATTGTTTTACTGAAAATAGTTCTAGCCTTAAGAACTGCGATGTGATAGTAATTTTTGGTTTTAGTAGCATCAATAATCTTGAAAAAATTACCCGACAAATTCCTAAAAAAGCTTTAATCTTAATTATAGACCATGACCTTCAAAATTTTAAGAACTCTCTTGTTCTATACGATTATAAAAATATTTTTTCTTCTGAAAGAATCAGCCTTGCTATTGATGAAAAACCTATAATTGCCACAAGAGTTCGTATGGAAAAATACTTTGAGGTAATTACTGTAAAAGAAATTACTATAATTGACTCCTACAATAATCGTTCTAATCCATCCTACTATCAAGAAATTAGGAATTGTTTGCAAGAATCTTTAATGCAGGCTCAACAGAATATTGCTACTATGTCAGAGTTCGCTTCTCTTTGGGATAATAATATATTAGAAAATATTAATCACATGCTCTTAAATCCCGGCCTTAATTCATTAAGAAACAGTTTTCATAATTTTCCAGCTATTATTGTTTCTGCAGGTCCTTCTCTAGATAAAAACGTAAGTCTTCTCGTTAAAGCTAAAAATAAATCTTTAATTATATGTGTTGACACAGCTTTAAAAACACTCTTAGCTAATAACATTACTCCTGACATTGTAGTTTCTATTGATCCTAAAGAAGACAACTTTATGCACTATGAAAATGCTATCTTAGAAGAAATTACTCTTATTGCTGAATCTGGAGTATGCCCAAAAATATTCTCCCTATTTACAAATAAAACTATATTTATTACTAGCTATGGCCATCCTTTAGTATTATGGATTGAGAGTATCATTGGCCAAAAAGGAATTTTTCCTGTAGGGGGATCTGTTGCTACTACTGCATTTTGTATTGCTAATACATTAGGAAATAATCCTATTATTTTTATTGGACAAGACCTTTCTTTTAGTAAAGATGGAATTTATTCTAAAAACACCTCTTACTTTAAATGTTGGATGGATTCTATAAATAAATTTAATACCTTAGAAATGACGATGAGAAATTACCTCCAAGAATATAATCTTATTCATGTAAAAGGAAACTATGAAGATAATGTGTTAACAAGTCATTTAATGAGTTCCTGGATTAAATGGTTTGGTTATCAATTTAAACATTCTCAATCTTTATGTATTAATGCTACTGAAGGTGGCGCTAAAATAGAAAACTGTCTAATAATGAGTTTAAATGAAGCTTTAAATACATACTGCCATAAAACACAAAATTCAAAAGATATTCTCCAAAATATTCATCAAAAGCACAATGTTCCAGATATTGATAATTTTATCAAAGAAATGGAAAAAATATCTAATGATTACTTATTAGCAAATTATATTGCCTGCCAAGCAATTGAAACTATTAAACTCTTAGATAATAACCCTTCTTTAGAAAACCACATTTCTCAAAGAGAAATACACTTATTGCAGCGTATTAATATGTTATACAAAGACTTATCGTCCATAGAAAATATATTGCGCATTTCCCGTTGGCACATAGAACCTTTACTATCTAAACTAAATTCTATTAATAATGACTCAGTTGCAAGTCAAATTAAAATCTATAAAATATTTTTTCAAGAAATATTAAAAATTAGCCAAACTATAGAAAATCAATTTTCAAAAGCAATCAAAAAACTTAATAATTTTAGACAGTATTCTAAAATAAGTTGATTCTTTCTTTCAGGTAGTTACAAAAGTCGTTTTTATGTTAATGTTATATATAGGATAAAATCTTATTCTTTGTCCGAATGTAACTATTCAGCATAAACTTCGCATTAAGGAAATATGCTGTTATATTGAACATTGCTGAATAGTTACGTCCGAATAAAATATAATTTTTAAACAATAATGGAGCATTAAGAAAGTTCTATTTTATAAATAAGTACTTGAGCATAAGTTTCTCGGTATTTGATCTGGATATTTTAAATCCGAATCCCCGTTTTCACGAGGACAAGCATCGAAATCCGAAACCTGTCTGCGTGCGAACACGCACA
>JASEGW010000013.1 GCA_030017825.1 bacterium
TAGAAAACCATATACAAATTAATCAGTTCCGTAGGAACGATATATTGGTAGAATATTGTTTTTATGTCAATTTTTTTATTGGATTGCATATATTAGAATTGTGTTGATAAAGTATAAAATTTAAGACATAATTAAGATAAAATAAAGATAAAGGGAAGACTTATGATGGCTAAAGATAGAAAGAAAGATTTAGAAGAACAGATAAAAGAGTTTTCTATATTAGCAAAAGCTTTTGGAGAAACTGGCCAAAAAATAATTTTACTTCAAAAGATATTTACTTTACTAAATACTAGTTTTTGTTTACACGAGTTGTTAGATAAAATACTGGATTGTATAGTAGAAGTTATTGAGGTAGAAGCAGGATCTATTCTTTTATTTGATAAAGAGAAAAATGACCTCTATTTTGAAGCTGCTAAAGGAAATAAAGCTAAAGAGGTAATGCAGTTTAGGTTAAAGATAGGGGAAGGAATTGCTGGTTCAGTATTTTTAAGCCAAGAGCCAATAACTGTGTCCGAAGTAGCTAAAGATAAAAGGTTTAAAAAAGAAATAAGTGAAAAGATTGGGCTTGAAACAAAGTCTATTGCTTGTGTGCCTATTGTTTTAATGAATAAATCTATAGGAGTAATTGAGGTAATAAATAAAAGAAATAATGATATATTCTCTGCTTCTGACCAAGAAATACTTACTATGGCTGCTTATTACACAGCAAAAATTATTCAAAATACAAAAATTATTGAAAATTTAAAGAAAAAGATAAAATCAAAAAAAGAAGGGGGCAATAGTGAACATTGATGAGTTGCTTAATCTTTTAATAGAGAGAAAGGGTTCAGATTTGCACCTTAAAGTAAACCGACCCCCTCTTATTCGAATTTATGGTAGATTAATTCCTACAGAATTTAATGTATTGACTCCTCAAGATACAAAAGATTTAGTTTATTCTATGCTTAATCCGGTGCAAGTTCAAAAATTTGAAAGGGAATTAGAATTAGATTTATCTTATACTTATAAAAATATTGCTCGTTTTCGAGTAAATGTCTTTCGTCAGAGAGGAGTAGTAGGAGCTGCAATTAGAATGATATCATATAAAATTCCTACTATTGATGAACTAGGATTGCCATCTGTGCTTAAGGACTTAGCCAGTAAAGACAATGGGTTCATCTTAATTACAGGCCCTGCAGGATGTGGTAAATCTACTACCCTAGCGAGTTTGATTGATTATATTAATAACACTAGAGAGTGTCACATTATTACCATTGAAGATCCTATTGAGTTTGTATACCAGGATAATTTAAGTGCTATTAATCAAAGAGAAATAGAATTAGATACCAGATCATTTAAAGACGCCTTAAAACATATTTTGAGACAGGATCCTGATGTCATTTTGATAGGAGAGATGAGAGATTTTGAAACAATGTCTATAGCTATAACTGCTGCTGAAACAGGGCATTTAGTATTCAGTACTTTGCATACTAATGATGCTACCCAATCTATAAATCGCATAATTGATTCCTTTCCAGTTAATCAGCAGCAACAAGTTCGTATTCAGTTATCTTTAGCTCTTCAAGGAATAATCTCACAGAGATTATTAAATAAAGCTGATGGTTCCGGAAGGGTGGCTGCCGTAGAAATTATGATAAATTCTCCTACTATTAAAAAACTTATTGAAGAAGGAAAAATATCTGAAATTCATAAAGCTATCGAATCTTCAGTGCTTTATTATAGAATGCAGACCATAGATCAATCTCTAGTAGAGTTGTATAATAAAGGACTAATTACATTTGAGGAAGCGTTAAGTGTTAGTGTCAATGCCGAAGAATTGAAACGCATGTCTAAAGGTATTGATACTGGAGCATCTCAGTATTATAATATGTAATCAGTAGATATATTTATTGATGGAACTATTTAGCTGCTTTCTCTCTAAGTTTTAACAAAAATCCTACAATTAAACCACAAAGACTATAAAGTTCTGGAGTCAAGAATTAGAGTTGTAAAAGTAGGAAATTAAAGAACTTAGGAGTTGAAAGTTTTAGAGTTAAAGATGTTCTGAACTCGCAAATTCAAAAGATCCTATCTCTTTAATCCCAAACTCTGAGCTCATAAATACCAAAACCCTCAAATTTTATATGCTCTGTGGTTTTTTAAATGCATTTTTTGAGCTTAACAACCCTCTTTAATAAATAACTATATCTATAAATAAAGGTTAATTAAGGGATATGACTACTACTCGCCATTATTATCATTTAGGTGAACGTTGTGCTTGGATAGGAATGGTAACTAACTTTTTTCTATGTTTTGTTAAGCTATTTGCTGGTTTTTGGGGAAATAGTAATGCCTTAATAGCTGATGGAGTAGATGCTCTTTCAGATTTAGTATCTACTGGTATTGTGCTTATAGGTTTTAAGATTGCTAAAAAGCCTCCTGACGAAGAGCATCCTTACGGCCATGGTAGAGCAGAAACTATTGCTACCAAAACAATTGCTGTTATATTAATTCTATTTGGATTACAAATAGGTTATAACTCTTTAAAAGCTTTATTTGCTCCAAATTTAGCTCCCCCTAGTTTTATAGCTCTGATAGCCGCAGCCTTTTCTATTATTATTAAAGAAAGCTTATTTAAATATACCTTACGTATTGGAAATGAACTTTCTAGTAGCAGTTTAATAGCTGATGCTTGGCATCATAAAAACGATGCTTATTCTTCTATAGCTGCTTTAATAGGAATTTTAGGGGCTATAATTGGTTTTCCTTGCTTAGATCCCCTAGCGGGCATATTTATTTCTATATTGATTATAAAAGTCGGTGGCCATATGTTTCATAAGGCTTATGATGAGTTGATGAATGGTGTTATCAAGAGTGAAATTATAGATAAAATAAGAGATGTAATAAAAAACGTTTCAGGAGTAAAGAGTATAAAAGAGCTTAAAGCTCATAAGATGGGTTTAGAGATTAATATAGACTTAATTATTAATGTTGATGGTGGAGTCACCGTAGATAAAGGCCATGATATTTGTAATTTAGTGGAAGAGGCTATTAGAAAAGAGATAAGTTCTGTAAGACATATTATGATTCATGTTAATCCTTCTGAGGTTAATAAATGAGTATTGAAAATATATTAAAGAAAGTAAAAGATTATTATCCTTCTGCTGACTTAAAACTATTAAAAAAAGCTTATCTATTTGCAGAATCTGCTCACAAAGGAATGAAAAGAGTTTCCGGTGATCCTTTTATTACTCATCCTGTATGTGTAGCAGAAATATTAGTAGACTTACATCTTGATATTCATTCCATTGTTTGTGGTTTTCTTCATGATACATTAGAAGATACTAATATTATCAATAAAGATATAGAAGATGCGTTTGGAACTGAGATAGCTGAATTAGTAGAAGGAGTTTCTAATATAAGAAAGATTGCTAATAAGAGTAGAGAGGAGAGAAAAATAGAGAATCTAAGAAAGATGCTATTGGCTACAGCTAAGGATATTAGGGTAGTTTTAGTGAAATTAGCTGATAGGTTGCATAATGTTAGAACTTTAGAGTATTTAAACAAAGAGAGACAGAAAAAAGTAGCTCATGAAACTTTGGATATATATGCTCCTTTAGCTCATAGATTAGGAATTGGAAGGATAAAATGGGAATTGGAAGATTTATCTTTTCGCTATATGGAGCCAGAATTATATTATAAAATTTGTGAACAATTAAACCAAACTTTAGAAGAAAGAGAAACATACATATTAAATGCAAAGAAAATATTAGAAAAAGAATTAAGAAAGATTAATATTAAAGCAGAAATTACAGGACGACCTAAATATATTTATAGTATTTATCAAAAATTAAAAGCTCAAAAAATAGGAATAGACAAGATGTATGATTTGCAAGCATTTAGAATAATTACTAATACTATTAGAGATTGTTATGCTGTATTAGGGGCAATTCATACTTTGTGGAAACCTATTCCTCATAGATTTAAAGATTTTGTGGCTGTACCTAAATCAAATATGTATCAATCGATTCATACTTCAGTAGTAGGATATCAAGGTCGTTTAATGGAAATACAAATAAGAACTCACGAAATGCATAAAATTGCTGAAGAAGGTATAGCTGCTCATTGGATATATAAAGAAAAGTCAAAGGTAATAGATGAAGAGTTTAATAGGAAAATATCTTGGCTTAGAAACTTAATAGAAATTCAAGATACCTTAAAAGACCCCAAGGAATTTATGGAAAGTTTAAAGATTGAGTTGTTTTCAGATGAAGTATTTGTTTTTACCCCTAAAGGGGAAGTGAAATCTCTTCCCAAGGACTCTACCCCTATTGATTTTGCTTATTTGATTCATACGGATATTGGACATTCTTGTATTGGAGCCAAAGTTAATGACAGAATAGTTCCTTTGAAATACAAACTGAAAAGTGGTGATATTGTTAGTATTATGACTTCTTCTAAACAAAAACCTAGTAGAGATTGGATAAAAATAGCTAAAACCACCAAAGTAAAAAGTCGTATTGGGCATTGGTTTAAAGAAAGAGAATTAGCTTTTGAAGAAAAACAGAAGGAAAAAGAAAGAGATATTAGTGTACGAAAAGATGTTATTAAAGAAAAAACAACAGGTTCTGAAAGTATTAAAAGAGAAAAATTTAGTATAATTATTCCTGGCATGGAAGGAGAAGTGGAAACTTATTTTGCTAAGTGTTGCAATCCTATACCAGGAGATAAAATTGTGGGATACATTACTCAAGGTCGAGGAATTTCTATTCATCGAACTAGTTGTAATAATATAACACCTGATAAATTTCCAGAAGAACATTTTATAAAAGTAAGATGGTTTAAAGGTAGAGATAATACTTTTGAGGTTTCTATTTCTATTGTGGCCTTTAATCGAGAAGGTTTGTTGGCAGATATTTTAAATGTAGTTCACGGAACTTCTACTATTGTTAATGAAGCTTATGCTAAATTTGTGGGCAAAGGACAAGCTACAGGAAAATTAGTAGTTTTAATAAAAGATGTAAGCCATTTAAAAGAAATAGTGAAGAAAATAGAAAGTGTAAATAGCGTGATAAAAGTTTATCGAGGATAGTAGTCAGAAAACAGAAGATAAATGATAAAAACCGAAGAAAGGGGTTTTAAAATTTTTCTTGACCACAAGGCTTAAATATGATAACTTGCTAAATAATAAACAGTATTCTCAGTAAATTGATATTCCCTTGCAAAAAAGATTTGTGGTTTTATTATTTTTATTATAATTATAAGAGCATATAAGAACAAGGTCTCCATTTGCCCTAATAAAGCTGTGAAGTATTTTGGTAGCTTGTAATTTGTTGTAAATCTAATGGATTTATTAAGGAGAATGATTATGTTTTTAGAAGATGTATATACAAAGACTAAAGACCATATGAAAAAAACAGTTGAAGCTACGAAGAATGAATTCATGAGTATTAGAACTGGAAAAGCATCAACATCTTTATTAGATAACATAAAGGTAGAATATTTTGGAAGCTTAATGCCAGTTAATCAGTTAGCTAGTATTAATATTCCAGAGCCGCGTTTAATTGTTATTCAACCTTGGGATAAATCTATTCTGGAAAATATTACCAAAGCGATTTCTAAGTCAAGCTTAAACCTTAATCCTTCAAGTGATGGTCATGTAATTCGTATTAGTATTCCAACTTTGACTACTGAAAGGAGAAAAGAATTAGATAAAGCTGTTAAAAAGAAAGCGGAAGAAGGAAGGATTGCAGTTAGAAACGTTCGACGAGATGCAAACCATCAAATAAAAAATTTAAAAGATGCTAAAGAAATATCAGAAGACGAGGCCGAGAAAGCAGAAGATAAGGTTCAAGAAATGACCAACGAAACCATAAAAGAAATTGATAATTTATTAGCAGCAAAAGAGAAAGAAATATTAGAATTTTAAGATTAAGGTAAATAATTAATCCAAAATTCTGTAATTAAAACACAGAGATTACAGAGAATCGCTTAAAAATAAGAAAAATAGAAGTGTTTTTTGTTTTTCTCTGCGTACTCTTTTATGCAAAAAATATTTCTGCTATATGGTTTTTAAATTAGGAAAACATAGAAAATAATTGATAATAATAGAATTATATAGATTAAAATTTCTTTGTGCGTTCAGTGATTTTTTGAACGCATTTTTTAAATTAATTTTAGAGGGAAATAAATGGGTAATAGGTAAAATATCTATTGCCCATTATTATTTTTTACTTAGATTAACCTGATTTTGACATAAGAGTATGTTCCTTTATTTTAAGCTTAAGGATTAATATTTCTTCGCCAAATTAAAATACAAAACGTAAAATATCTAATTTTTAAAGAGAAGAAATTAAACTTAAGCCTTCTGCCTCAAACAAAATTTCTTCTTTTTCTTTAAAAATTAAATATTTTCCTAATTTCAATTAATGCTCAAAAATATTAGTCCTTAAACTTATATTAAATCGAACTCAGGTTAGATTATAGTAAATTTAAAATTAATTATTTTTTAGATAGCATTATATATCTTAAATATTATGGGTCAGACATATTTAATCCGATACCTAACACAATTACAAGTTTATTTTGATATTTGTCTGAAGGATTTAATTTAAGTTTAATATGAATAGTGATACTGGAAATATTGAAAATTTATCAGAAAAAGAATTGTTGAGTTTAATCAATAGAGATAAGTTGCCTATTCATATTGCTATTATAATGGATGGCAATGGACGTTGGGCAAAAAAGAGAAATTTGCCTCGGCTTTTTGGGCATCGAGAAGGGATGAAAACTGTAAAAAAGGTAGTAAGAATATGCAATGATTTAAATGTAAAAGTTTTATCTTTGTTTGCTTTTTCTACTGAAAATTGGTTTCGGCCCAAAGATGAAATAAGTGGATTAATGAAGCTATTAGTGGAGTTTTTAAGAAAAGAAATTAAAGAACTCCATGAAGAGAATGTTAATATAAGAACTATGGGCAGGATATATGAACTTCCAATTGAAGTGCAAAAAGAAATAAGTTCTGCTTTAGAACTAACTAAAAACAACCAAGGTTTGATTTTAAATGTGGCCTTAAATTATAGCGGTCGTGCAGATATTATTGATGGTATTAAAAACTGGATAAGAATTAATAAAAATAATTTATCAGAAACAGAAGAGACTCTTAATGAAAAAAATTTTGCTGAATGTTTGTATTCTAACAAATTGCCTGATCCTGATTTATTAATTAGAACAAGTGGAGAATTCAGAATAAGCAATTTTATGCTTTGGCAAATAGCCTATTCAGAGGTTTGGATTACTAAGGTGCTTTGGCCGGATTTTAAAAGGGAAGATTTACTTAAGGGTATTATAAATTTTCAAAATAGAGAGCGAAGATTTGGAGGAGTTATATAAATAAATGCTCTTAAAGAGAATTTTTACAAGTTTAATATTTATTCCAATCTTACTCTTTGCCATATTTACAAATTATAAAATTCCATTTTACATTCTAGTTCAAGGGGTTATTATCTTAGGAATGTGGGAGTTTTTTAAATTTTCTAAAGTCAAAGATGATAATTCCCAAATTTTTTTAGGTATTTTAGGAGGATTACTATTAAGCTTAAGTTTCTTTATTTTTATATCAACAAAACTTATTCTTTCCATAATTTTATTGGCGACACTTCTAAATAGTCTATTTAAAGATAGAATAGAAGGAGCTATTTCTAGTTGTGCAGTAACTATTTTAGGGATAATTTATATAAGCTGGAACTTATCTCATCTTCTTTTAATTAAGGAATTGGTTCAGGGGAAAGAAATACTGTTTCTTTTGTTTGTAGTTACCTGGATGAGTGAAGTATTTGCTTATGGGTTTGGCACTTTATTGGGTAAGCACAAATTAGTTTCTTGTATTAGCCCTAACAAGACTATGGAAGGCTTTATAGCTGGAATAATAGGAAGTGTAATTTTTTCTTTTGTGATTAAGTATTTTTTTCTTAGAGATTTACCTTTTCATAATATAATTATTATAGGGGTACTTTTAGGAATATGGGGCCAATTAGGAGATTTAGTAGAATCCTTATTTAAAAGAGATGCAGGCGTAAAAGATTCTGGAAACACTATTCCAGGCCATGGAGGGGTTTTAGATGTTTTTGATGGAGTTATTTTCAATGCTCCTTTACTTTATTATTTGGTAAAATACTTTAAATGTGGTTGATTGAAAGATGGGGCGGATTTACTAATTCAATAATTGTTTAATATGACGTAACTATTCAGTATTGTTCAATATAACAATATATTTCCTTAGTGCGAAGTTTAAAAATTAGTATTTCTTTGCCAAATTAAAATCTTAACGAAAAATATCTAACAAAATTTCTTCTTTTTCTTTAAAAATTAATTCAATTAATGCTCAAAAATATTAACCCTTAAACTTATATTTAAATCGAACTCAGGTTAACTACATATTACTGGAATAAGATTTGTGAAAAAGCTTTCAATTTTAGGTTCTACGGGTTCTATAGGAATAAATACTCTAAAAGTTGCTGATTATTTATCCTCAGAAATTAAAGTTTGGGGTCTAACAACTTTTCAGAATATTCAGCTTTTAGAAGAACAGATAAGAAAGTATAAGCCAAAAGCTGTGGCAGTAGCTAATGAAGAGAAAGCAGATCTCTTAAGAAAAAAACTAAAAGGAATTTTTGAAGGGGAAATTTACGGGGGTATTTCTGGAGTTGTTAAAATAGCTTGTCTTGAAGAAGTAAACTTAGTAGTTTCCGCTATTGTAGGAGCAGCAGGATTAATACCTACTATAGAAGCTATTAAATGTTGTAAAGATATTGCTTTGGCCAACAAAGAAGTGTTGGTAATGGCTGGCCAAATAGTAATGGATTTAGCAAAACAACATAAGATAAGGTTGTTGCCGGTAGATAGTGAACATAGTGCTATTTTTCAATGCATAATGGGGCAGAAGATAGAAGAAGTGGAAGAAATAATTTTAACTGCTTCAGGGGGTCCTTTTAGAGAAAGGGTGGAGAGTTTTGATAAAATAACACCTTTAGAAGCAATAAGCCACCCTAAATGGGAAATGGGGAAGAAGATATCTGTAGACTCTGCTACTTTGATTAACAAAGGATTGGAAGTTATTGAAGCTACATACTTATTTAATATGCCTGCTTCTAAAATATCTATATTAATTCATCCACAATCTATAGTTCATTCTTTAGTAGAATTTATAGATGGAACAATTTTAGCTCAGATGGGAGTTGCTGATATGCAGATTCCTATTGCTTTTGCCTTAACTTATCCTAAAAGATATGATACCAATTTACCTCGTTTAAGTTTGTCTCAAATAAAAGAACTTACTTTTTTTAAGCCAGACTTAAAACGTTTTCCAGCTTTAAGATTGTGTATGGAAGTGGCTAAAGCTGGAGGAAGTTTGCCTAGTGTGCTAAATGCTGCTAATGAAGTTTGCGTAGAAGAATTTTTGAATCATAAAATTAGTTTCAATGAAATATCTAAAATTATTGAAAAAATTTTAAGTTTTCATAAAACTATAGATGAACCTAATTTAGAAGAGATTATAAGTTGTGATAATTGGGCAAGAGAAAAAACTAAAGAAATAATTAAAAATTAAAGGAGAAATGATGTTTATTACTATTTTAGCTGCTTTATTTACTTTAGGGGTAGTAATATTTTTTCATGAATTAGGCCATTTTATTATGGCTAAGAGAGTTGGAGTTAAAGTAGAAAAATTTTCTTTGGGATTTGGACCAAAACTATTTGGAGTTAACTATAGTGGCACAGAGTATCTTATTTCTACTATTCCTTTGGGTGGTTATATAAAAATGAAAGGAGAAGATACAAACGAAGAACCTACTGGCGATATGGATGAATTTTGCTCTCGTCCTTTAGGAGATAGAGCTAAAATTGTATTTTTTGGACCATTTCTAAACTTTTTTTTAGCTTTTTTCTTCTTTATTCTAGTCTTTATGATAGGGATTCCAACTTTAAATTTAGACAATAAGGTTGGTTTAGTAAAAAAGGATACATTGGCTTACAAAGAGGGAATACAAAAAGATGATATTATTACCAAAGTAAATAATTATAAGGTCAATAAGTGGGAGGAAATAGAAAAGGGCTTTATGGAAGGAATCTTAAAAGGGAAGGTTATTCTGGAAATAGAAAGAGGAAAAAAAGTTATAAAAAAAGTGTTAACTATTTCTAAAGAAGATCAAAGTAAACCTTTAGGCATTTATCCTCATATTCCTTCTATTGTTGGAAAGTTAAAAAAAGGCTATCCAGCAGAAAAGGTTGGCTTAAAAGAAGGTGATGTAATAGTAAAGATTAATAATAGAGAGGTTAGAGATTGGAATGAGATGTCTGAAATTATTTCTAATTCTAAAGAAAAGCCTTTGGATATATTGATTAAAAGAAATGAAAAAAAAATATTAGTTAAGATTACTCCTATTCTTGAAGAAATTTCGAGTCAAGAAGGAATGATTAAAGTAGGTATGATTGGAATATCTCCCCAGACAAAAGTTCATAGATATGGGGTGTTTGAATCTATTAAAAAGGCATTTTCTCAGTTAATGGTTTCAATTCAATATGTATTCTTTGTTTTATGGAAATTAATTAGTGGAGGTATTTCCATAAAGCATTTAGCTGGACCTTTAGGAATTGCTCAAATGGCTGGACAGCAAGCTCAAAGTGGTTTATTAAGTTTAGTGTTTTTTGTAGCTTTCTTAAGTGTTAATTTAGGAGTCTTTAATTTGCTTCCTATTCCAGTTTTAGATGGAGGATTTTTATTATTTTATGCCATAGAAAAATTACGTGGTAAAGCTATTAGTATTAAAGCTCAAGAAATAGCTTCTCAAGTAGGGCTTAGTGTTCTAATGGTTTTAATCTTATTTGCTACTTTTAATGATATTTTAAGAGTATTTAAATAAATGAAGCGAAGAAATTCTCGCAAGATTAAGGTGGGAAATCTTGTTATAGGAGGAAACTCTCCTATAATAATACAGTCTATGACTAAGACTGATACTAAGGATTTAAAAGCTACTATAAATCAAATTAAAGAATTAGAAGATGTTGGTTGCGAATTGGTAAGAGTTGCTTTAGTTGATAAAGAGGCTGCGCTATGTATTTCCAAGATTAAAAAAGAGGTTAAAATACCAATTATAGGAGATGTGCATTTTAGTAGTGAAATTGCCAAGATAGCCTTAGAAGAAGGGATTGATAAGATTAGATTAAATCCTGGCAATATAAGAAATCAAAATAAACTAAAAAAGGTTATAATCTTAGCCAAAAAATTGAAAGTTCCTATAAGAATTGGGGTTAATGCAGGTTCATTAAATAAGAAGAAGTATTCTTTGCCTACTCCTAAGAATTTAGTAAGCAGTGCCTTAGAATATATTTCTTTTTTTGAAGACTTAAACTTTTTTGATATAATTATTTCTCTAAAAGCTTGTGATATTTATACCACTATTGAAGCATACAAACTAATGGAGAGAAAAACAGATTATCCTTTTCACATAGGGATTACCGAAGCCGGAATTCCTAACTATGGTCTTATTAAATCAGCAGTAGGATGTGGAATACTGGCTTTTTTAGGTTTAGCTGATACTATTCGGGTATCTTTAACTGCACCTCCTGTAGAAGAGGTAATAGCTGCTTATCAAATATTAAAAGCTCTTTCCCTTAGAAATTATGGGCCAGAGATAATATCTTGTCCTACCTGCGGTCGATGTAGAATTGATTTATTTCCTATAGTGGCAGAATTTAATAAAGAATTACAAAAAAGGTATTCTTTTTTTAAGTTAAACAATTTAAACTCTTTTAAAGTTGCTTTGATGGGTTGCGAAGTAAATGGTCCTGGTGAAGCAAAAATGGCTGAAGTAGGTATTGCTTGTGGAAAGAGTGGAGCTGTTTTATTTAAGAAAGGAAAGATAGTTAGAAAAATACATGAAAAAGAGATTATAGAAACTTTGTTAGAAGAAATAGATAGAGTAATCTAAATCTTTGTGTCAAATTTCTTTTAGGTTAGAATAATAAGGAAAGATGAAGAAGCTAAATGAATAATGGTTCCATAGGAATATTTGATTCTGGTTTTGGTGGTTTAACTGTATTATCTGAAGTAGCAAAATTATTTACTAAAGAAAATATAATATATTTTGGAGATGTAGCTAGGTCTCCTTATGGCCCTAAATCTAAAGAAACTATAATTAAATATGCTTTAGAAATATCGAAATTTTTATTTAATCAAGGAGTAAAAATTATTGTTATTGCTTGCAACACAGCTAGCTCTTGTGCTTTAGAGGTGTTGCAAGAAGAGTATTCTATTCCCATTATTGGGGTAATTCAACCAGGAGCAGAGGAAGCTGTTAGAATTACTAAAAATTATAAGATTGGAGTTATTGGTACAGAGGGTACGATAAATAACAATGTGTATAATAGAATTATTAAGTCTCTTAACAAAGAAATGCAAGTAGTTAGTCAACCTTGTCCTTTGTTTGTGTCTTTAGTAGAAGAAGGTTGGGTTGATACAGAAGTTACTCATTTAATTGCTAAAGAGTATTTGTCTTCTTTGAAAGAGAATCAAGTTGATACTTTAATATTAGGTTGTACTCATTATCCTTTGCTAAAAGATGTGATTCAAAAAGTTATGGGAAAAGATGTTTTCTTAATAGATTCTGCTACAACAGTAGCCAACAAAGTTAAATCTATTTTAGAAGAACAAAACATTTTATCTTCCAAAGAAAGTAGCGGAAATATAAGGTTCTATGTGAGTGATGAACCTTCAAGGTTTGTAAGGATAGGAGAACGCTTTTTAGATAAAGAAATACGGGTAATTACTCAGATAGATATAAGTGGAATGTTAGAAAAAGGACGGTAGAATTATGTATGAGGTAATGGTAGAGGAATATTTTAGTGCTGCTCATTATTTAAAAGGATATGATGGTAAATGTAGTCAATTGCATGGTCATAATTGGAAGGTTCAAGTATTTTTAACTAGCAATATTCTTGATAGTATAGGAATGGTTATTGATTTTAAAGAATTAAAAGAGTTAGTAAATATAGTGATAGATAAATTAGATCATTATTGCTTAAATGATTTAGATATATTTGCCAAGAAAAATCCTACTTCTGAAAATATTGCTTATTTTATATTTCATGAATTAGCTAAAGAAGCACTTCCGGGTAAAATTAGCAAGGTATCAATATGGGAATCTAAAGCTGTTTGTGTTATTTATGATGGCAAGTAAACTGATAGGTTTAATACATAAAAGTTTTATAAAATATTTTGGTTAGTTTTAACTTAAAGAAAGTTATTGTAAGGAAGTGTTGTGGCTATAGTCTTATTATCTGGAGGATTAGATAGCACTGTTTCTTTAGCTAAGTCAGTAAGAAAGATTGGAATAAAACTTGCTTTAACTTTTGATTATGGCCAGAAAGCTAATCAAAAAGAGATTCATGCTGCTTCTTTAATTGCCAGGCATTATAAAATACCTCATCAAGTGATAAAATTACCTTGGTTGGCAAATATTACTAAAACTTCTTTAGTGAATAAAGAAAAAGCAATACCAAAATTTAGCTTTAAAGAAAGTAATTATAAGGAAACAGCAGAAGCAGTTTGGGTTCCCAATAGGAATGGAGTATTTATTAATATTTCAGCAAGTTTTGCAGAAGCTTTAGGATATAAGTATATAATTTGTGGATTTAATAAAGAAGAAGGAGAAACATTTCCTGATAATAGTATAGATTTCTTAAAATCTATTAATAAAGCTTTAAATTATTCTACTTTAAGTAAGGTTAAAGTGCTTAGTTTTGTAATTGGTTTAAATAAGAAGGGAATAGCTAAAGAAGGTCTAAAATATAGAATACCTTTTGAATTTTTATGGAGTTGTTATGATGGCCAAGAAGAAATATGTGGGAAATGTGAGAGTTGTCAACGAACTACTAAAGTTTTTAGAAAATTAAAAATATTGTAACTATTCAGCAATGTTTAATGTAACAACATATTTCCTTAGTATGAAGTTTAAAAATTAAAATATATAAGACGTAAAAGATAGATAGCTAAACTGTTATCATATATCATAATCTATTTACTAAAAAAAAGAAGTTGATTATTTAAAAATTTCATAAAACAATGTTTTATTTTAGATTAAATTAGAATAGGAGGTTAGTTAAAATCTTATGATGAAGAGTAAAATTATAGAAGAGGAAATTGTTTATACAGGATGTCAATTAAGTTCAAATTGGATTTACAAAAATTTTGATGTATTAGGTGATTGTATTGTGGCATTTTGTGGACCAGCGGAAGTAAAGACAGAAGACTTGATAGACATTCAAGATTTAAAGCAAAATTTATTTATTTACAGCAAAAATATGCTTCATTTTATAGTAGAACATTTCGATATTTATTTAGAAAAAGCAATTTATAGGCAACGTCTTCTGGTATGTATTATATATGAAGAATTAAGCAATAGG
Organism: bacterium; assembly: GCA_030017825.1. Taxonomy (GTDB): domain Bacteria; phylum UBA9089; class JAHJRX01; order JAHJRX01; family JAHJRX01; genus JASEGW01. The sequence continues at coordinate 14,440 of JASEGW010000013.1, forward strand.
ATTAACAGAGCAAATGGAGTTTTTAAATATGACCTTAAAAGAATAGGGGATGATATTTTTGTTAATAACAATAAACTTACAGTTTCTATTGCAACCAAAACAATGGTTTCTACTTTGATTCATGTAGGGATTAATATTGACAATGAAGGCACTCCTGTTCCTACAGAAGGATTAAATAATCTGAAAGTAGAGGTTACAGATTTAGCTGCTGATGTAATTTCTCGCTATTGTCAAGAAGTTGATGATATTGATATGGCTCGCTGTAAAGTAGCTACTAGGTAGCGGAAGCATTGAATAATAAAGCTTATATTTATGAGATTTTTGATAGCATTCAAGGAGAAGGTATATATCAAGGTTTAAGGCAAGTATTTATTAGATTTTCAGGCTGTAACTTAAGATGCAAATTTTGTGATACTTCTTATGCATTAGAAAAACCTAAAACTTGTAAGGTTTTTAACAATAGAGAGATAATTAACCCTATAATTATAGAAGAGCTAGAATGTATTATAGATGAAAAGAAGAATAGTTTTCATTCTCTTGCTTTAACTGGCGGAGAACCACTTCTTCAAAGTAAATTTATTAAGGCATTTTTGTCTAAAAGAAGAAATTTTAAGATATATTTGGAAACTAATGGGATTCTATACAAAGAATTAGAGAAGGTGATAGATTATATTGATATAATCTCTATGGATATTAAGATTCATAGCTTTTTAGGTCAAAGATTATTTAAAGAAGAACATAAAGAGTTTTTGAAGATTGCTAATAATAAAGATTTATTTGTTAAAATAGTTATTACAGATGATACCACCTTAGATGAAGTTAAAGAAGCTGCTGGGCTAATTGAAAGCATAAATAAAAACATACCATTAATCTTACAACCAGTTTCTTCTTTAATAGGAAAATATGATTCTTTCTGTAAGTTTCTTGAATTTCAAGAAAAATTAGCAGAAATGTTAAATGAGGTTAGAATTATTCCTCAAATTCACAAAATACTAAAGATTAGATAAAAAATAGACGGGTACAATAAAAAGGAAAAATAAAGAATAGAGGGACAAAAAAAGATATTTAATCTCTCTTTTTCTAATTTTTAAACTTAGGTTTATGCTGAAAGTTACTGTTTTTTAGAATAAATTTGTTAAGAAATAAATCTGTTTAGAGAGGAGTGTATATGGGAAAGGAAGATAAAGAAATACAGGAAGAAACTGTGGCTATTGAAATTAGTAAAGAGCTAGAAAAAGGTGTTTATTCAAATGTGGCTAGTATTATTCATTCCCAAGATGAATTTATACTAGATTTTGGAATTACTATGCCTAATAGGCCGGTAATAGCAATTCAATCTCGGGTAATAACAAACCCTCAGCATGCAAAAAAATTTGTGTTGGCTCTTCAAGACAATATAAATAAATACGAGATGAAGTATGGAACTATTGAAATAGATGGCTATACAAAAGATACTCAAGTTACTCGTACTTTAGATAAGTTGCATTGATGAGGTGTCAGAAGACAGAAGATAGAAACCAGAAGATAAGAGCCGGGATTTAGAGATCAGTAGTCTATTTGTTTTAAGAGTAAGCTAATTCTTGGTAACTAATAGCTGAATGTTTATAGCATATAAATAATGGAGGAAAAATGGTGCGAAGTGATGGAAGAGTATATGATCAGATAAGAGAAATTAAAATTACTAGAAATTATATTAAACATTTTCCAGGTTCGGTACTAATAGAATGTGGTGACACAAAAGTGATTTGTACTGCTTCTATGGATGAAAAAGTTCCTCCTTTTTTAAAAGGTATGGGCGAAGGTTGGGTTACTGCAGAGTATTCTATGCTTCCTTGCGCAGCTTCCACAAGAATAGTTAGAGATTCTATACGAGGAAAAATTAATAGCCGCAGCCAAGAAATTCAAAGATTAATTGGTCGTTCTTTAAGGGGAATATTTAATACTAAAGCATTAGGTGAACGTACTATTATTGTTGATTGCGATGTAATTCAAGCTGATGGGGGCACTCGTACAGCTTCTATTACCGGAGCTTTTGTAGCTTTGTATGATTTGATAAGAGATTTAAGAAAGAAGAAAATCATTTCTGAAAATCCTATTAAGAATTTTGTAGCTGCGGTAAGCGTGGGTATTGTGGAAGGTAATATGCTTTTAGATTTAAATTATGAAGAAGATGTTAATGCTTGGGCTGATATGAATATAGTAATGACTGGTAGTGATAAATTTATAGAGGTGCAGGGTACAGCAGAAAAAAATCCTTATTCTAAAGAAGAGTTAGCTAAATTATTGGAATTGGCAAAAAATGGAATTAGCAAGCTAATAGAGATTCAAAAACAAACATTAGGAAACTAGAGATTGATTAAGGAAATTGTATTAGCCTCTACAAATCAAGGAAAATTAAAGGAATTAAGGAAACTTTTATCAGATATAGAAATAAAGGTCTTATCTTTAAATGATTTTCCAGAAGCCCCTGAAGTTATAGAAGATGGAATAACTTTTGAAGAAAATGCCTTGAAAAAAGCGATGCAGATAGCAAAATATACAAAAAAGTTAGCTATAGCCGATGATTCAGGTTTAGAAGTTTTGGCTTTAGGGGGTGCTCCTGGAGTAGAATCTTCTCGTTTTGCTAAAAATGATAAGGAAAGGGTTGATAAGCTTTTAAAAGTAATGGAGAATAAAAGAAATAGAGAAGCTAAATTTATCTGTGCCATAGCTATTGCTAATCCAGGAAATGAGGTTAAGGTAGTAAGGGGAGAAGTGGAAGGAGTAATTACAGAGGCACCTAAAGGAAATTGTGGCTTTGGATATGACCCTGTATTTGTGGCAGAAGGTTATACTAAGACATTTGCAGAAATATCTATGGAAGAAAAGAATAAAATAAGCCATCGAGCTAAGGCCTTAATTAAAGCTAAAAAGGTTTTAGAGGAAAAGTTATTAGAAGTGTAATGAAGAGACACAATTTATGTTAAAATAAAACAAAGACAGTAGATTCTGCAATACAAAGCTAAAATTTTATATTATGCAAAGAAATTTTGGTACAATTATAATATTAAAGAAAAATAAAAAATTTAAAGACAATATATTGTTATTGTCAACAAGGAGAAAAAAGTGTCAAAAAAGACTATGGAATTTAAGGCTGAACTTAAAGAGTTGTTGCATTTAATTATTAACTCTCTTTATTCTCACAAGGATATCTTCTTAAGAGAGCTTATCAGTAACAGTGCTGATGCTATTGATAAGATAAGATTTGATTCTCTTACCCATAATGAATTATTAGAAGGTGATGAGGAGTGGAAGATTAAGATTATTGCGGATAAAGAAAAGGCGACACTTACGATAAGTGATAATGGCATTGGTATGTTAATTGATGAAATTACAGATCAACTTGGCACTATTGCTAAATCTGGTACTAAAAATTTTGTAGAAAGCCTAAAAAAAACAAATAGTAATGATTATCCAGATCTTATTGGTCAATTTGGGGTGGGCTTTTATGCTTCATTTATGGTAGCCGACAAAGTAACTGTTATTTCAAGACGAGCAGGCGATAGAAACAATGGAGTTAGATGGGAATCTGATGGAAAGGGTGAGTTTTCAGTTGAACAAGTAGAAAAAGATAAGCGGGGTACAGATGTAATACTTAAGCTTAAAGATGATTGCAAGAACTATTTAGAAGAATGGGAAATAAGGAGTATTGTCAAAAAATATTCAGATTATGTGGAGCATCCTGTGGTTATGGATGTGGAGAGAGAAGTGCCAAAACCAGGAGAAGAAGATAAAGAACCTCCTAAACAAAAGAGAGAGAAAAAGATTGTAGAAGAGACTTTAAATGATAGAAAAGCTATTTGGCTTAAATCAAAAAATGAAGTTACAGAAGAAGAGTACCATAAATTCTATAAGCATATTTCTCGAGATTGGGAAGACCCGCTTAAGGTTATACATTATAATGTTGAGGGCAGGCAAGAGTTTAAAGTATTGCTCTATATTCCTAAAAAACGATCTCTTGATCTTTTTTATAAAGATCTTAGAAATGGACTTGCGCTTTATGTACGACGTATTTTCATAATGGATAATTGTGAAAAATTAATACCTGAGTATATGCGTTTTATAAAGGGTGTTGTGGACTCATCAGATTTGCCCCTTAATGTATCTCGAGAAATATTACAACAAGATTATCAATTAGAAAATATTAAGAAGAATATTACAACTAAAGTATTAAATACATTAAAAGATATGAAGGAAAAAGAATATGATAAATATTGTGATTTTTATAAAGAATTTGGAGTTATGATAAAAGAAGGTACCCATATTGATTTTGAGAATAAAGACAAACTTCAAGATTTGCTACTTTATGAGTCTACAAAGACAGAAAATGGCAAATATACGACTTTTAAGGACTATGTGACTAATATGCCAAGCGACCAAAAAGAGATTTACTATATTATTGGAGATAATAGACAACATATAGAGCAATCGCCTTATCTTGAAGTATTTAAAGAAAAAGGATATGAAGTTTTATTAATGACTGATCCTATTGATGGATGGGTTATGAGTAACATGATGGAGTATAACAAGAAGAACTTTAAAGCTATCGATAAAGGTGATGTAGATGTGGATAAAAAAGCTAAGAAAGAAAAAGAAAAGAAAGAGAAAGAATATAAAGATTTGCTTGAATTTATGAAAAATAAGTTATCGAATGTAAAGGAAGTACGCTTATCAACACGCCTTACAGATAGTGCTTGTTGTTTGGTAGCAGATGAATATGCAATGGGAGCGTATATGGAACGGGTTATGCGCAGTTTAAATCAAGAAGTTTCAAAGACAGAGAGAATTTTAGAACTTAACCCTAACCATCCACTAATAGAACTAATGCAGAAACTTTTTGAAAAAGATAAGAACAATTCTAATATTGTTATTTATGCTGAAATGTTATACGAGCAAGCCCTATTAGCTGAAGGTTCTAAAATCGAAAACCAGCTTCTTTTTACAAAAAGATTGAATGAATTAATGGTAAAGGAATGTAGTTCGTTAGTGCAAGAGTAAGGTAGCATATAATAACTGTTAAATTCTGGATAGTAGGGAGTAGATAATAGAATTTAGAAATAAAAACTCATAGCTTATAATTATCAAGGATATTAAAAACTATAAATGAGTTTTCTTTTTGTTCTTTGACTTATGTGGTTAAATTTTCCTTGATCAAAAGATTAGGATATAGTAATATTTATAATTTCGGGGTGTAGCGCAGCTTGGTAGCGCATCGGTTTTGGGAACCGAGGGTCGCTGGTTCAAATCCAGTCACCCCGACCAAATGAAATTTTGCGAATTTCTGGCGAAAAATTGTGGTTCGCTCAGCCTCGCTTTCGCTCGGCTTCGCTTTTCATAAGTCTTTTTATAATAAGGATTAAGTCAAATAGTTTCTCAAAATCTAAAAATATTTTTCTGTCCAGCAGACGACGATTCGTTCTAATTTTTTCTACAAAGATTTTATTTCATAAAAATCTTCTGACGAAGCAAGTTTTTCAGTGTGGTGAGCGGATAAAATTTACTCTTTC
>JASEGW010000140.1 GCA_030017825.1 bacterium
AAGGAATTATAGCATTTTTGTAAAATAACTGATTTATTTCGCAGTAAGTCTATTTTATTAAAGCTATAGGAGGAAATAAATGGTTAGAAAATTTAATTTTAATGCTGGACCAGCTACTTTGCCTTTAGAAGTACTTGAAGAAGTACAAAAAAATGTTGTAGAATTATCAAATACAGGAATGTCTGTGTTGGAGATAAGCCATCGTGGTTCAGAGTTTAAAGAGATTATAGAAAATACAAGAAGGCTTTTTGTAGAATTAATGAATATACCAAAAAACTATGAGATTTTGTTTTTACAAGGTGGGGCTAGTCTTCAATTTGCTATGGTGCCTATGAACTTACTTCGCAGTGGAGAGAGTGCAGATTATATTATTACCGGGACTTGGTCTAAAAAAGCCTTAAAGGAAGCTAAGATTTTAGGAAAAGTTAATATTGCAGCTAGCGCTGAAGAAGATAAATTTAAAAGGATTCCAAGAGCAGAAGAGATAAAGCTTTCCAAAGAGGCCTCATATGTTCACATGACATCCAATAATACTATTTTTGGAACTCAATGGGCAAATTTCCCAGAGGTAGGAGATGTTCCTTTGGTGGCTGATATGTCTTCAGATATTCTTAGTAGAAAGATAGATGTAAGTAAATTTGGTTTAATCTATGCTGGCGCACAAAAAAATCTTGGTCCTGCTGGAGTAACAGTGGTAATAATTAGAAAAGATTTAGCAGAAAAATGCCCTGAAAATATTCCTTCTATGTTAAAATACGAAACACACATAAAAGAAGAATCGCTCTATAATACTCCTAATGTATTTGCTATTTATACCATGAAATTAGTCTTAGAATGGATGAAGAGAAATGGTGGAGCAGAGAAGATGGAGGAGATAAACAAAAGAAAAGCAGAGTTGATATATAGCGCTATTGATAAGTCTGATGGATTTTATAGGCTTGTAGCAGAAAAAGACAGTCGTTCTTTTATGAATGTGACCTTTAGGTTAAAAAATGAAGATTTAGAGCAGGCATTTATTAAGAAAGCAGCAGCCATTAATCTTTATGGACTAAAAGGACATCGCTCTGTTGGAGGAGTGAGGGCTTCTATCTATAATGCTTTTCCTATGGAAGGAGCAGAGGCTTTAGTAGAGTTTATGGAGAAATATGCTCAAGAAAATTAAATATGGATAAATCTAAGATAGAAGAATATTTTTCAAAAGTAGCTTTTAGCTATGATGATTTTGCCCATCCCCAAAAAGGATGGGCAAATTATTTAATTTCCAAGATTAATCATATGAGAGAGCCAGGGCGCATATTAGATGTTGGCACAGGCACAGGGTATTTATTGTTTGGTTTAGCAGAAAAATATCCTAATTCAGAGATATTTGGATGTGATATTGCTTTAGGTATGGTGGAATATGCCAAGAAGAAGGCAGAAAAGGAAAATATTAGAAAAATAGAGCTTAGAAAAGCAGATTTTGAGTGCTTGCCTTATCCAGATAATTATTTTGATATAGTGGTTTCTAATGTGGCTTTTCAATGGGCCTTGGATATAAGAAAAGCTTTATCAGAAGCAGTTAGGGTATTAAAACCAGGGGGAAGTATTTATTTTACTTTTTTAGGAAAGAATTCTCTCAAAGAATTAAGGGAAGCTTTAAAGAGAGTTGAAATGGATAGTTTTTTTGACCATAAATTGTTTCAAGAAAAAGAACTAAGAATGCTAATAAAAGAGAAAAGCTGGAAGAGTCTTAACATTGAAGTAAAAGCAGAGAAAGTAGTTTTTGAAGATATAGTATCTTGTTTAAGATGGTTAAAAGCTATTGGAGCAAATCATGGCCTTAGATTAGAGAAAAAAGGGCTTGTTTTTGGAAAGAAGATTTTAGATTACAAAAAATATAACTTGGAAAAATTCTTTATTGTTTTTGAAGTTTTTTATATGTGGGGAGAAAATAAACTTTGAGAAGGGCTGTATTTGTTACAGGTACGGATACAGAAATTGGAAAGACAGTTATAAGTGCGGCCATTATTCAGGCTTTAAAAAAGACAGGAGTTACTTGTGGAGTATTAAAGCCTGTGCAGTGCGGAGGCAATGATGCTAAAATATTAAGGGAGATAGCCTCCATAAAAGACCTTCCTAATATTATAAATCCTTATTCATTTAACAAACCACTTTCACCACACTTAGCAGCTAAGCTTGAAAAAAAGAATATCAAAGAAGATGTGATATATCAAAACTACCAGATACTAAAAGATAAATACCAATTTATAGTAGTTGAAGGTGCTGGAGGCTTGCTTGTTCCCCTAAAAGAAAGTTTCTTAATGGCTGATCTAATTAAGAGACTTGATTTAGGGGTAATTATAGTTGCTAGGATAGGGTTGGGAACAATAAATCATTCCCTTCTTACTATTGAGATAGCTAAAAAGTATGGGATAGAGATTGTAGGAATTATATTTAATCAATGCCAAGAAGGGGATTTGGATATTTGTCAAAAGGATAATCCATTAATAATTTCCAAACTTGGCAAAGTTAAAAGTTTAGGTATTATTCCTTATTATGCGACTTTAAATAAAAAAAATGGATATAAGGAATTGACAAATGAAAGGTTACTTGAGGAGATAGCTGCCAAGATAGACCTGCAATATATTTTGAAAGAGGAAAGAATAGAGCAAAGAGAGGAAAGGAATAAGTTTTTAAAAGAAGCAGACCGTAATATAGTATGGCACCCTTTTACTCAAATGAAAGATTATAAGAAGCAAGAGCCTTTAATAATAGAAGAAGGCAAGGGATGTTATCTTAAGGATATTGATGGAAGCTGGTATTTAGATGGAATATCTTCTTTATGGGTAAATGTTCATGGTCACAGGAAAGAAGAAATAGACAATGCTTTAAAGCAGCAGATTGATAGAATTTCTCATTCTACTTTATTGGGATTTGGGAACATACCTTCTATAGAATTAGCTAAGAAGTTAATAGAAATTGTGCCATCAGGGCTCTCTAATGTTTTTTATTCTGATAGCGGTTCTACTGCTGTTGAAATAGCCTTAAAGATAGCTTTTCAATACTGGCAACATAAGAACAAAAAGAAGAAAACTAAATTTGTTAATTTTGTTAATGCTTATCATGGAGATACTATAGGCTCGGTAAGCGTAGGAGGGATTGACCTTTTTCATAAAATATTTGCTCCTTTTCTTTTTAATACTTTTAAAGTAAAAGCACCTTATTGTTATCGCTGCCATCTAAATTTAACTTATCCTGCTTGCCAACTAAAATGCTTGCAAGAATTAGAAGACATTTTAGCAAAACATCATGAAGAGATAGCCGCTTTAATTGTAGAACCTACAGTGCAAGGAGCTGCAGGAATGCTTGTCCAACCTGAAGGATATTTAAAAAATATAAGGATTTTAACTAAAAAATACCAGGTGCTACTGATTGCTGATGAAGTAGCTACAGGTTTTGGCAGAACTGGAAAGATGTTTGCTTGTGAATGGGAAGGTGTATCACCAGATGTATTATGTTTAGCAAAATCTATTACTGCTGGCTATCTTCCTTTGGCTGCAACCATTACCAGTGAAGAAATATTCGAAGCTTTTTTAGGTGAATACAAGGAGCAGAAGACTTTTTTTCATGGACATACATATACAGGAAATCCGTTAGCTTGCATAGCTGCTTTGGCAAATTTAGAGATATTTAAAAGGGAAGAAGTGTTAGAAAGACTAAAAGATAAGATTAAATTTCTTAGCGAGGAATTAGAGAATTTTAACTTTCTTAATCAAGTAGGAGAGATACGGCAAAAAGGATTTATGGTAGGGATTGAGCTTGTAAAAGATAAAAAGTTAAAAATTGCTTATGAGTGGGAGGAAAGAGCAGGGATTAGGGTATGTAATGCAGCTAGAAAAAGAGGAGTAATTTTAAGGCCTTTGGGGAATGTGGTGGTGATTATTCCTCCTCTAAGTATTACTAAAGAGGAACTTAGAAGTTTATTGAATATGACATATTTATCTATTAAAGAAGAATTGGTTTAAAATAAAACTCAACTTAAAGATTAAGCTATGTTTATATATATAATAAATTTTACCATCTCCTAATCACTGTCCCTAAATCCCTACACCTCTTATAGGAAAAAACCTACAATATGTCTAAGATATTTAGGCAAGGGGCATTTGAAGGTATTTATCTATACTAACTTACTACTCGTATGGCTATAATTATGAATATATAACGATTATTGCTAATTATGGCATAGATATTGCTAATATATAAAGTAGAAGAATAGGGGGTAAAAGATAAGATGAAGACTTTAATATTAGCATTAATAAATATAGACATCTACGTTATACTTTGTATCTTTATATTAGAATACCTAAAACATACAGAACAAAATCAAATATATTTTTTAAA
>JASEGW010000141.1 GCA_030017825.1 bacterium
TAAACTTCGCATTAAGGAAATATGTTGTTATATTGAACATTGCTAAATAGTTACATTTTTTAATATCAGCTTCAAAAACAGCACTTCCTCCAGCTGATCCAGCTCCTATAACTAAAATATCACAACTAACACTTAAAGAACTCATACTCCCTATACTCACCTTTCGCCGGAATGCCCATAACTACTTCATTAGGCATAATCTTGCCCCATTTCCCAGAGCCACAACACCCAAGGGAAATATTTGGCAATTCAGTAACTAAAGGCAAAGTAGTTATTTCCCCACACATAGCTGCAGTACCACTAATGCAAGCTATTATCGGTTTGCTTGTCTTTTTTACTATGTTATGAGCAACACCCATTATCTCCTCGCTGTTTCCTATTAATACAACCAGATCAGGATATAGAGGTTTTTTATCTAAAGGGAAATAGATAAGATATTTTCTTCCAACCCGAAGAGTTTTCTTTGATTCTAAGCAGATAAGTGTAGCATCTTCATCCTCAACATGTTTATGAGAAATAAGATATTGGTTTCATTGCGAAATTAGCATTACAAAATTAACAATTATCAATGAACAGAAACAAAGCATGCGCATAAAACCTCAAAAAGCAATACTTTTGTATTGCTAATTGCTAATTTTACATTTTACATTGAATAAATCCCCACATTTCCTTGTATTACCTTTTTCAAAATGAGAATTGCTGATCTAAACCTCCTTGACTTTTAAGAAAAAATGATTTATTTTATAAATAGTAAGTTACATTTATTTCTTGCCGAAAGATGGCGGCAAAAAATGATTATATTATATAGAAGAATAAATTCTTATCTATTAAGAGAAAATAAGAGAAAATTTTCTTAGTAATTATCTAATCAGAGAAAAGGAAGCTTTGCTGTGATAAAAGACCTAAAAAAAGGAAGCATCATAAAAGGTTCTAACTGGCCTGAACCCATTGAGATAAAATTTATAGAAGAAGATAGAGATTATATTCATATTATTGGAGCAACAATTACTTCTAAAAAGTATTTTGAACAGATTATTCCTGGTGAGGAGTTTTCAAAGTTCTCTATTTTAGGGTCAGGAGCAACTTTCTCTGAGGAACCTTGGAAAATTTTCCTGGCAATAGAAACCACCCGCTACCGATTTGCTTCTATGTATGATCCCTTATTAGCTATGAATACCTCTAAGATAGATCCTCTCCCTCACCAGATTGAAGCTGTTTATGGCCATGTTTTAAAACTACCCCGCATCCGTTTTTTAATTGCTGATGACCCTGGAGCAGGAAAAACAATTATGGCCGGACTTATTATTAAAGAATTAAAGCTACGAAATCTCCTAAAGAGAGTTCTTATAGTAGTTCCTGGTCATTTAAAAGATCAATGGAGAAGAGAACTAAAAGAAAGATTTGAAGAAAAATTTATGGTTTTTAATAGAGAGTTTTTAGATTCACTTTATGGGGAAAATGCTTGGATGAGAGAAAATCAAATCATAACCTCTATTGATTTTATCAAGAAGGATGATGTTCTCCCCTCTATCTCTGCTTCCCAATTTGATCTTACTATTATTGATGAAGCTCATAAAATGAGTGCTTACCACTATGGAAACAAGACCGAAAAGACCAGCCGTTATAAGTTAGGAGAAGTTCTCTCTCAAAGAAGCGAGCATTTATTGTTCTTAACCGCAACTCCTCACAAAGGAGATCCAGAGAATTTTAGGCTCTTTTTAGACCTTCTGGAACCAGGCTTTTTTGCTACCAAGGAGATGATTGCCGAGTCTATTAAAAGTAAAGATAACCAATTATTTATAAGACGAATAAAAGAGGACCTAAAGGACTTTGAGGGCAAGCCACTCTTTTTGTCAAGATATATAACAACTCCAAATTTTGAATTAGATATAAAAGAAAAAGAACTTTACAATAAGCTATCCAAATATGTAGAAAAACAATATAACAAAGCCCTGAACAAAGATAAAAAGAGAAGTGTGGCTTTTGCTTTAGTAATCTTACAGCGTCGCTTGGCTTCCAGCACTTATGCTCTCTGTAAGTCATTAGAAAGAAGAAAGAAGCGTTTACAAGACTTGCTTGATGGTGCTTTAGAAAAGAATAAGGCTCCAAAAACAACTGTAGATTTTGAAGATATCGAAGATTTAGATGAAGAGAATAGATGGGAAGAAGAGAGAATATGGGAGACTTTAAGTGTAGCCGAAAATAGAGAAGAACTAAAAGATGAAATTATGGTTGTAACTAATCTTATCGAACAAGCTGAGAAGATTATTCAAAACGAAGAGGAGATAAAATTAAGACAACTTAAGAAGTCCCTGAATGAACTAACTGCAAAATATATAGAACAGAATGATAAAAAAGTGATTATATTTACTGAATCCAAAGATACCTTAGAATATCTTGAAGAAAAAATAAGAAATTGGGGGTATGTGGTTAATACTATTCATGGGGGAATGAGGTTGGAAGAGAGGATAATGGCTGAAGAAATATTCAAGAACCAGACCCAGATCTTAGTAGCTACAGAAGCAGCTGGAGAAGGCATTAATCTCCAGTTTTGCCATCTTATGATTAACTATGACCTTCCCTGGAACCCCAATCGGCTTGAGCAGAGAATGGGTAGAATTCACCGCTATGGCCAGCAAAAGGATGTGCACATCTTTAATCTTGTGGCTAAAGACACTCGAGAAGGCAAGGTTCTTTATAAATTATTTGAAAAGTTAGAAAAGATTAAACAAGCAATGGGAAGCGACAAAGTCTTTGATGTATTAGGAGAAGTGCTACATAATGTAAATCTTTCCCAGCTTCTTATGGAGGCAGCAGTTAACGCCAAAGGCTGGGATGAAAATTTAGCAGGAATGGATATAGAGGTAGATGAAGACTATATTGCTAAGGTTAAGGAAGACTTGGGAGAAAGCCTGGCTACTCGTATCATTGATTTTACCCGCATAAAAGAAATACAACAGCAAGCAAGAGAATATAAGCTCATTCCGGAATATACAGAAAACTTCTTTAAAAAAGCCTTTACCAGATTTGGAGGAAGAATAAGAGAGCGTAAAGATGGATTTTTAACAGTAGATTTTATTCCTTATGAAATACGCGAAATTGCAGAGCAGGATGCCTTTAAAAGGAGCTATGGAGGTTTATTGAAACGATATCCTAAGGTAACTTTTGATAAAGAAATAGCCTTCAAAAACCCGGATGTTGAATTTATCTCCTTTGGCCATGTTCTTTTTGAAGCTGTGATGACCTTAGTGGAGAATAAATATTTAGGTGCCTTTTTAAACGGGGCTATATTTATTGACCCTGAAGGAAGGATGGATGGACATATTCTCTTTTATGAAGCTGAAATAAAGGATGGTTTGCTTAATGTTGCTGGAAAAAGGCTCTTTGCCTTTTATGTTCAAGAAGATAAGGCAGAGCCAATATCTCCAGCTATTATCTGGGACCTTGCTGAAGGAAAGAATCAAAAAAGTGAACTTATTGATATAGACTATCTAAAAAAAGTGGTATCAGGAAAAATTACCCAGAAACTTGAAGAATACAAGGAAGAACTATATAAAGAACGCCTGCGCCAGGCAGAAATAAAAGAAAAATATGGCCTAAGGTCTTTAGATTATCTTATATTGCAATTAGATGATGACTTAATCTCTCTTGATGATCGCCAAAAAAGAGGAGAAAATGTAGATTTAGCTATCAGAAATAAGGAAGAAAGAAAAAAGGAGTATGAAAAAACCTTGGAGGAGTTAAAAGAGAAGATAGAGAAGGAGAAGAGTCTTACTATGAGCAATCCTCATTTTATAGGAATTATTTGGGTAAGCCCCAAGACCTCTCTTGATAGAGATATGAGAAACAGCTCTCATATTGAACAGATTGGGATGAGGGTTGCTATGGAACATGAAAGGAAGAATAAACGCCTTCCAGAGGATGTCTCTTTAGAAAACTTAGGTTTTGATATCCGCTCAAAGGATAAAGAAGGCAATATAAGATATATTGAAGTGAAGGCCAGGGCAGAGACGGGGGCAGTGGCACTGACCCAGAATGAGTGGTTTAAGGCACAAAGGTTTAAGGATGATTATTACCTGTATGCCGTGATGAATGCAGCCGAAAAACCACAACTTTACATTATCCGGAATCCGGCAGAAAACTTAGAGCCAGAAGAGAAGGTTGAGGTGGTAAGATATGTTATGCCTTTTAAAGAAATAGTGGAAAAAGGGGTAAAATAGATGAATGATTTAGGAGATAAGAGATTAAATGAAATTACAGAGGTATTGCAAGAACATAAAGCTGAGTTACAGAAAAAATATGGAGTAAAAGAGTTAGGGGTGTTTGGCTCATATGTTCGGGGTGAGCAAAAAAAGAGGAGTGATGTGGACATTCT
>JASEGW010000142.1 GCA_030017825.1 bacterium
GATATATTGGTAGAATATTGTTTTTATGTCAATTTTTTTATTGGATTGCATATAAAAAGAAAGGAGATAGCTTATGTCAGCAAGAATTTTATCAGGAAAAGAGATTGCCAAAAAGATTAGAGAAGAACTAAAAGATGAAATTGCGGACTTGAAAAGTCAAGGCATTACTCCTGGCTTAGCTACTATTTTAGTTGGAGAAGATCCTGCTTCGCAAGTTTATGTAGGAGCTAAAACTAAAACTTGTCATGACTTGGGAATATTTTCTGATCAACATACTTTGCCAGCAGATACTAGTGAAGGGAAGTTGCTTTCTTTAATAGATGAATTGAATAATAACCCCAAAATAGATGGCATTCTTACTCAACTTCCTTTACCAAAACAGATAAATGAGACTAAAGTATTAGATGCTATTTCTCCAGAAAAAGATGTAGATGGATTTCATCCTATAAATGTAGGGAGATTCTTTACCGTAAAAGATTTTGAAGAAATGGTGGAAAAAAAGCTATTTTTGCCTTGTACTCCTCATGGCATGATAGAAATTATAAAGAGAAGCGATATCCAGATGAACGGTAAGGAAGCTGTAGTGTTAGGTAGAAGTAATATTGTAGGAAAACCTATTGCTATGTTATTATTGGCTAATAATGCTACAGTAACTATTTGTCATAGTAGAACAAAAGATTTAGCCTCTGTTTGCAAGAGAGCTGATATATTAATTGCAGCTATTGGAAAGCCTAAATTTGTAACTGCTGATATGGTAAAAGAGGGAGCTTGTGTAATCGATGTGGGAGTTAATAGAACTGAACAAGGATTGGTAGGCGATGTGGATTTTGAAAAAGTAGTTGATATTGCAGGTAGCATAACTCCTGTTCCTGGTGGAGTAGGTCCTATGACTATTACTATGCTTATGGTAAATGTAGTAAAATCAGCCAAAAAAAGAATATAAAAGAGAGGTGAAAACATGTCTTTAAATATCCCATTAGAAAAATATACAGGCAGTATTAGAGAGACTATCATTGGAGGTAGTAATAAGGCTGTTAAAATAGGGGGAGAATCAGTCTTAGCCTTTCATAAGTTTGAAGGAAATATTCCCAACAAACCTTTAGTAGCTTTAGGAGTATGTGATATTAAGCCTACTGATTGGGCAGAGGCTGCGATAGAACCTTTTAAGGATTGTTTAGATAATCCTACAGCTTGGGCTAAGAAATGCGTAGAAGAATATGGAGCAGATGTAGTATGTATAGAGCTTTTAGGTACAGATCCTAATGGAGAAAACAAGGGTCCGGAAGAAGCTGCGGAAGTGGTTAAAGGTATCTCTGAAAATATTAATGTGCCTTTAATTATTTATGGGAGTGGAAAATCAGAGAAAGATACAGCAGTGCTTAAAAAAGTAGCTGAAGCTTGCCAAGGCAAGAATGTGCTAATAGGAGCTTCCAAGGAAGATAATTACCGTTCTGTGGGAGCAGCTTGTTTGGGGTATAAACATAGTGTTATAGCAGAAACTCCTATTGATGTTAACTTAGCTAAACAATTAAATATATTATTAAATAATTTGGGGCTTCCAATGGAGAATATTGTGATTGATCCTAGCACAGGAGCCTTGGGTTATGGGATTGAGTATACTTATTCTGTAATCGAAAGAGATAGATTGGCTGCTTTGACCCAAAGTGACGAAAAGATGCAGGTTCCTATAATTTGTAATTTAGGCAAAGATTCTTGGAAGACCAAGGAATCCAAGATTAGTCAGGAAGAAATGCCTTCTTATGGAGATGTTAAGAAAAGAGGCATTATGTGGGAAGCTGTGGGAGCCATGAGTTTGTTTGTAGCTGGAGCAAATGTGGTGGTTATGAGGCATCCAGAAGCAGCTAAATTGGTAAAAACAGTAATTGAGGAATTACTCTAAATAAGAGTAAATTAGAAAGGAGAAGATTATGGGCCTTAGCGGAATAGAAATATTTAAAAAGTTACCTAAGAAGAATTGCAAAGAATGTGGAGTGCCTACATGTTTAGCTTTTGCTATGCAGTTGGCGCAAGGAAAAGCAGAATTGTCTCTATGTCCTTATGTTACTGATGAGGTAGCTGCCGAATTAAGTGAAGCTTCTGCGCCTCCTATTCGCACTGTAACTATTGGCGTGGGAGATAATGCTCTAAAAATAGGTGGAGAAACAGTGATGTTTAGGCACGATAAAACCTTTGAAAATCCAGTGGGCTTTGCTATTTTAATAAGTGATAGTATGAGCGAAGGGGAAGTTGATGATAAGATTAAGCAGTTTAACGAAACAAGTTTTGAAAGAGTAGGATTAAACTTAAGACCAGATTTGTTAGCCTTAAAAAGCGAAGCTAATGATACTAATAAATATGCTTCTTTAGTAAAAAAGGTTGCGGAACAAACAGAAGGAAATATTATTTTAATAAGTGAAAGCAAGGAAATGATGGAAGCAGGGTTAAATTGTTGTAAAGAGAAAAAGCCTTTGCTTTATGCAGTTACTTCTAATGGAGGAAGTGATATTGCTGGGCTTGCCAAAGAAAATGGATGTCCTTTAGCTGTTAAAGGAGCTAATTTAGAGGAAACTGCTCAAATAACTGAGAGATTAGTAAAAGAAGGTTTTAAAGATTTAGTGATTGATTCTGGAGCTAGAAATATTAAACAATTATTAGAAGATCAGATAAAGATTAGAAGAGCAGCTTTAAAAGGTAAATACAGACCTTTGGGTTTTCCTACGATTACTTTTCCTAATGAGATGACTAATGATTCTATGAAAGAAGCTATGTATGCTGCAATTATGGTGGCTAAATATGCAGGTATAATTGTTTTATCTGGCTTTGATGCCCCTAGAATATTTCCTTTGTTGGTGCAGAGATTAAATATTTATACTGATCCTCAAAGACCTATGGTTATGGAGCAGAAAATATATGAACTTAATACTCCAAGTAAAAATTCTCCTGTAATTGTTACTACTAATTTTTCCTTAACTTATTTTATTGTTTCTGGAGAAGTTGAGGGAAGTAAAGTTCCTACTTGGCTATGTATTATGGATACAGAAGGACTTTCAACTTTGACTGCATGGTCAGCAGGAAAATTTGTTCCTGATTTAATTGCTGCCTATATCAAAAAGATTGGAATTGCCGATAAAGTTGAACATCGAAAGATTATTATTCCTGGTTATTTAGCTCAAATAAAAGGTGAATTAGAAGATGAGTTAAATAATGAATGGGAGGTTATCGTAGGTCCACGTGAAGCAGGAGATCTACCTACCTTTTTACAAAGAATAGCTTAGATAAAAAGTTACTAAAAATGTTTAAAAATTAGTGGAGGTAAAGATGCTATTTATTGCTGAAAACATAAATATAATGTCTCAGACTATTGGACCAGCTATAAGAGAGAGAAATAAAAAACCAATTCAAGAGATGGCTGTAAAATTAGCTGAAAACGGAGCTCATTATCTAGATTTAAATCTTGGCCCAGCTCGTAAAGCTGGTGATGAAATGATGAAATGGTTAGTTGATACTGTTCAAGAAGTGGTAGACTTACCTTTAGCTTTAGATACAACTAATCCTGTAGCTATTGAGGCAGGGTTAAAAGCTGCTAAAGAGCGTCCTTTAATAAATTCTATTTCGGCTCAAAAGGAGAGATTAGAAAAAACCTTACCTTTGGCTAAAGAATATGATGCTCCTTTCATTGCTCTTTTATTATCTGATGCGGGTATACCTAGAAATACTGAGGAAAGAGCAGAAGTATTTTTTGAATTATATAATGCAGCTATGGAGATAGGTATTTCTTTTGAAGACATTTGGATAGATCCTATTATTCTTCCAGCTTGTGTGGATCAAAACCAGGTAGTAGCTTTTATTGAGTTTTTAAAACTATTACCAGATTTGACTGGAGAGCCATTTAAGACTGTATGTGGTTTGAGTAATGTTTCTAACGGTTCCCCAAAAGAGCTTAGACATGTTCTAAACCTATATTATGCAGCCATGGGCAACTATAGTGGATTAACTTCAGCTATAGTTGATGGTTTAGATGTTGATTTTCTAAATAAATTAAGGTCCTTGGAAGATAGCTTAGACTTAGATAGTTGGATAACTACTCTTTCTGAAAAGGATCGAGAAGAAGCTAAAAAAACTATAAAAGTATTAAGAAATGAAGTACTATATTGTCATTCCTGGTTAGAGCTTTAAGTAGGTTTTCTATAAATTTAATATCTTTATACTTCTAATTTGCTTAGAAAAGATATTTCCTAATTTTACTTAACTTTAAATGTTAATTATTAAGATTAGTGTAACTATTCAGCAATGTTCAATGTAACAACATATTTCCTTAATGCGAAGTTTA
>JASEGW010000143.1 GCA_030017825.1 bacterium
AGGATTTATCTTAAAATACCACACCCTTATATGAGGGTGAATGTTATACCAGGAGGATAAAGTGAAAAGAACTTTTCAGCCTAATAATCGTAAAAAAGCCAAGACACATGGTTTTAGGGTTAGAATGAGCACCAAAGGAGGAAGATTGGTACTTAGCAGAAGGAGAGCTAAGTGCAGAAAAAAACTTACTCCTTAATTTTTTAGCAATGAATGACTTTTCTTTCTCTAAAAAAGAACGACTTCTGCTAACTAAAGATTTTCAAATTGTTTATCAAAATAAAAAGTGGGCTAGTAATGAATATCTAAGTCTATATTTTTTATATAAAAAAGAAATCGGAAAAAGAATTGGTTTTTCTATTAAAAAAAAGATAGGTAAAGCGGTAACAAGAAATAAAATAAAAAGAATATTAAGAGAAATATATAGGTTGAACAAGTATAAGATTAAAAACAATTTCGATTTTGTAATAACAGTTAGAAAGGTATTTCCTATTATTTCTTATAAATGTATAGAACCATATTTTTTAGAATTATTTAAAAAAGTCAATTTATTAGACAAAAACGGATAAGATTGTAACTAAGGATGACAGAAAAGATAATTGTTTTATTGATAGAATGGTATCAGAAATATATTTCTGTTTTACTAGGAAAACAATGTCGATTTATTCCAAGTTGTTCTCAATATACAAAATTAGCTATATTGAAATATGGAATAATTGTTGGTAGCTTCTATGCCCTAAAAAGAATCTTAAAATGTCATCCTTTCTGCTCATATGGTTACGATCCTTTACCATAAGGAATAATTATGCAAAAAAGGATGATTTTGGCTATATTTTTATCAGGGTTAGTTCTCTTTTTTTACAACCTTTATTATTACCGCAATTTCCCTCAAACAAAAAACCAACAAACTTTAATAGAAAAAACACCTTCTTTACAAACTACAACTAAGACTTCTCAAAAAAAGACAACAATTCCTATTCTAATTCCAAAAACTTCTAACCTCAATATTCCTCATAAAGAATTAATGATAAAAACCAAGTTAGCAGAAGTTGAATTGTCTTCTCAAGGAGATATTTGTTCTTTTAAATTAAATAATTATTTTGTAAAAGACCATAAAAAGGTTTCTATTGTAAATAAGGATAATATTTCTGCTGCTCCTCTTTCTATACATTTACAAAGACAAAATATGGAGTTAAAAAAATTTAACTCCATAAACGTATATGAAAAAGAATTTACTTACTATGATAAAAATAACCCTAATTTAGAATTGGTAAAAAAATATGTTTTCTACCCAAAAAAATATTTTTTTGACTTATATTTAACTTTAAGAAACAGTGCTTCTCATGACATTTACTTAAAAAATTTAGTTTTAAATTGGCACTCTTCAAATATAGGAAATATTGACAAGGAATCCCCTAAAAACGATATCTTTCAAGCTTATTTTCAAAAAGGAAAGATATACAAAACAAAATATAAAGGGGAAAAATTTTTAGATAAAGCCTCTTCTGTCATAACTGAACAAAAAAGTAACTTAGAAAACATTAAAATCTATGAAGTTTCAGATGAGGTATCTTGGATAGCTGAACACGACCAATATTTTGCTTCTATAATGATTCCCCAAAACAATATAGCTGGTGCAACATTTGAGAAATATGAAAAAAATAGAGCAGGAATGTCTTTAAACATAAAAAATACATTAGTTAAGGCAGGAGAAAGCGCAAATCTTAATTTTAAAATATATTTAGGTCCCAAGGTATTTGAAAGCCTTAAGGCTCTTTCTAAAAATGTCGAAGAGCTTTCTGATTTAAATTCTATAGCTTTAGTTTTGTTATGGGCACTTAAAACATTATACAAATTTTGCCACAATTATGGAGTTGCTATAATTTTATTAACTATTTTAGTTAAGATTATTCTTTATCCTTTAACTGCTAAAAGCTTAAAATCTATGAAAGCAATGAGTGAACTTCAACCTAAACTTACAGAATTAAAAGAAAAATATAAAGATAATAAAGAAAAATTCAACCAAGAACTAATGTTTTTATATAAAAGACATAAGGTTAATCCTTTGGGAGGATGCTTGCCTTTGATTCTACAACTGCCAATTTTTTATGCATTCTTTACAACCTTCCAAACTGCTATTGA
This sequence comes from bacterium, assembly GCA_030017825.1. Taxonomy (GTDB): domain Bacteria; phylum UBA9089; class JAHJRX01; order JAHJRX01; family JAHJRX01; genus JASEGW01. The sequence goes on from JASEGW010000143.1 coordinate 2,140, forward strand.
ATTACGAGATGCAAATTTCATTTTTTGGCTGCAAGACCTTTCTCAAAAAGATCCTTACTATATTCTACCTGTACTAATGGGGATTACTATGCTTATTCAGCAAAAAATGACTCCTACTGCAGATCCAAAACAAGCTAAATTGATGATGTTAATGCCTATTGTATTCACCTTTATGTTTTTAAATTTCTCTGCTGGATTAATGTTATATTGGTTGGTGCAAAATATCTTATCTATTGGACAGCAATACTTTGTTACACATAGTAAAAAAACTTAGTAAATCGGCAAAATTCTGGAGGTTATAATGAAAGCTATAGAACAAGAAGGCAAAACGACTAATGAAGCCATTGAAAAAGCTTTAGACAAGCTTGGCATCACTAAAGAAGAAGCTAGAATAGAAATACTAGATGAAGGCAATAAAGGTTTATTTGGTTTGGTAGGTTCAAAACCTGCTAAGGTAAAAGTTACTGTAGAAAAGAGAATAAATAAAGCAGCCTTGGAAATTGTTAATAAAATTTTATTTTTAATGAAGATCGAAGCTAAAGCAGCGATTAAAAACGGAAAGGATTCTACGGTAATAAATATTGAATCTTCTGATAGTAGAATATTAATTGGAAAAAGAGGTCAAACTTTAAATTCTCTTCAATATTTAGTAAATTTATTAATTAACAAAGATAATGAAAACCAAGTATGGGGAAGAGTTGTTATTGATACGGAAAATTATCGAGATAGAAGAGAAAACACATTAAGCACCTTAGCTAATCGAATAGCAGATAAAGTAGATCGTACTAAACGAGAATTTCGCTTAGAGCCGATGAGCTCTCAGGAAAGAAGAATAATTCATGCCACCTTGCAAGATCATAAGTATGTAATTACCAAAAGCATAGGGGAGGGAATAAATCGTAGGGTAGTAATTGTCCCTAAATAATATAATGAGAGTAACTCGAAGGTTTAGTATTTCAAAGAGAAAGATTGCTAAAGAATATTCTAAGATTCGCTATAAACTAAATATTGTTTATTCTTTGTTTTGCATAGCTATTCTGGTTATTTTTTTAATCAGTGGAGCTTCTTCTGGACTAAAGAATATTATTTCCTCATATATAGAAAAAAATTGGCTAATTACTACTATTTATTTTTCTTTAGTCTTAATTTTATTTGAAATTATAGTTTTGCCCACTAATTTTCACGTAGGTTTTTTAATAGAACATAAATTTAAACTTTCCAATCAAAGCATTACCGCTTGGATTTTAGAAAATATTAAAAAAACTATTGTTTCTCTTATCATTGGGCTAATATTTATTCATATAATATATTACTTTTTAGAAAATTATGAAAGCATTTGGTGGATTTATACTTCTATAATTTTTATACTTCTTGGAATACTCTTTTCCCACCTTGTCCCTATTTTATTAATTCCTATTTTTTACAAATTAATTCCTTTAGAAAATGAAGTGTTAAAAAATAAACTTTTAAATTTATGCAAAAGCATAAACATGCAGGTTAAAAATGTATACAAGATTAACCTTAGCAAGGATACTAAAAAAGCTAATGCTGGGCTATCCGGAATAGGAAATACCCGCTGTATTATTCTAAGCGATACTCTTTTAGAAAAGTTTAGCCTCGAGGAAATAGAAGTAATTTTTTCTCACGAATTAGGCCATCATTATTATAAACACATTTGGAAATTAATAGGAATAGAGATTATTTTAACATTTTTTTGTTTATATTTTGTTGATATTTCATTAAATTACTTTGGGCCTTTGTTTAATATTATAAAAATATCTAATATTGCCAATCTTCCATTACTTGCTCTTTCTTTTTTTATTATCTCGTTTCTTTTCATGCCTTTAAAAAATACCTTTTCTCGAACTCTTGAAAGAGAGGCAGATAAATTTGCTTTGAATGCTACTCAAAATCCTTCTTCTTTTATTAGTGGTATGATTAATATAGGAGATCAAAATCTTAGCGAAATCAAAACTCATCTTTTAATAGAAACATATTTTTATAGTCATCCACCTATTATAAAAAGATTAAAAATGGGATATAGCTACTTTAAAACTGAATAGCTATTTTCCATATGATATAATTAGCTTATAGCAGGTATTAGTCAAAAGTTCACATAAAACAAACATAAGGATTCAATGGGTCGAGGGATCAATCAAGGATTCAAGTA